>NZ_JALBYS010000037.1:0-59653 GCF_022678525.1 Serratia sp. PGPR-27
GCGGGCAGACGGGCGATTAACGGTTGGAAATGTACAGCGTCACTTCCAGCCCCAGGCGCAGGTCAACAAACTCAGGTTTTTGCCATAACAGCATGATGTTTACCCTCTTTATGTAAAGTAACGGCAGCTAAGCCAAAAAATCCGTTCTATTCCGGCTCAATTCAGGGAGATATCATCAGATATCTCCCTTATTCACTACTACTGCCCGGTATATTCAAAGACCAGAATCGAACCGGGGTTGCTGTGATCGTGCGTAGGATGGTTGGTTTCATCCATAACGTTGCCAAAATTATCTGTCGCTACATAGATTTTCCGCGTATCAGGGCTCACCAACACCGTACGGTAACGATTCGCGGTGTGGAAATATTTAATCACATCCCCCTGCACATCCTTCTTATCCGCATTTAACGGCACTCGGTACAATGCCCCCATTTTCATGGAAGTGATAATAACCGAGTTGCGCCAAGCTTTTATCACGCCATTCTCAGGATAATACGCAATGCTGGAAGGCGCGATTGTCGGCCAACACATATAGGATGAATCGCCCTGGCAACTGGCGTTGTTATAAGTAAACCCTTCTCTTACGGTAAAGAAGGTTTTCAACGGCGCTTTGAAATCAGGTGCGCTCCATTCGGTCTCTTTCTGGATCGGTACGCCCGCCGGGATATGGTTCGGATCCCATTGCAGAGACGGGCAATTTTTAGCCTCGGAGTAGTTCGCGTAAACATATGCTTGATCGTCGCGATAGCCTGCGACATGAGGCCAGCCATAGTTGCCGCCGGCTTCGAGGATATTCAACTCATCGTCGGATGAAGGCCCTTGTTCTGTGGCGTACAGCGTATTGCCGACGAAAACGAGACCTTGCGGATTACGGTGACCGTAGGTGAAAAGATGGCTTTTTATCCCGTGAATCACCGGATTATCACTTGGAACAGTGCCGTCGACATTTAAGCGAATGACTTTACCGGCGTAAGAGGAATAATCTTTTTTAGCCAGCTCGGCTTCGGTCGGGATTCGCTGAGCGTCAATTTTCTTGCAGAAATTGGCACCCTGGTTGTGGCCCTGCTCGCCGATCGTGTAATACAACTTGCCATCAGGCCCAAAACGCAGGCGCCCGCCGTTATGATCGTTGCCAGCTGGGAAACCCGCCAAAATTTCTTTCTCATTCCCCAGTTTTTTGGTTTTCTCGTCGTACTCGAAACGGACGATTTTTGCGTGCTCGTCATTGCCATTCATATAGGTATAGGAGGCGTAGACATAGTTATCCCCTCCCGGCTTCATGAAGTTCGGGGACAGCGCCAGCCCCAATACCCCTTCATGCTGCGGCCCGACATGCACGCCGTCAATCTTGATCGCCACCTGCTTTTCACCCGTTTGCGGGTTGATACGAACGATTGACGCAGCCTTGCGCTCCGTCACCCAGAGGTCGCCATCCGGCCCCCAAATCATGTCCCAGGGCGCATCAAGCCCATTAATCAAAACATGGGCCTTGAAAGGTTCTGCCGTTTGAACAACCGCTTGTTCCCCTTTCGGCGAGTGAGAAGTATCCGCTGCATAGGCCATACCGCAGGTCATCAGAGATATGGCAATCGCGTTGAACATCACACTGAATTTGTTATTCATAATTTCCCATCCTATGCCCAGAAACTTTTATGGATGAATATAAATAAAAAAGGCCAAATTTAGATTTAGGCTCAATCACGGATATTTTCGTGGTAAAGGAAACGATATTGGCATGATGCATACGTGTTCAGCATCGTCGTCATGCCAAATTACCTTCCCACTAACATCCATTGAGAATGGTCAATATCACTTCCCATTCATTTTATCAAAACTGGTCATCAGGTTACGGTAATCCGGAATATGCGTAGAGAACAGCTTGCCCAAGCCTTCAATATCATTACGCCAGTCACGATGCAATTCGCAGGCAACGCCAAACCAGGTCATTAACTGCGCACCGGCCTGAGACATTCTATCCCATGCGGAATGACGCGTGATTTCATTGAAGGTTCCCGATGCATCAGTCACGACAAATACATCAAAACCTTCTTCTAGCGCTGACAACGCAGGAAATGCGACGCAAACCTCCGTAACGACCCCGGCGATAATCAATTGCTTTTTACCGGTGGCTTTGACGGCTTTAACAAAATCGTCATTATCCCAAGCGTTGATATTACCAGGGCGGGGAATAAACGGAGCGTCGGGGAAGATTTCTTTTAATTCAGGCACTAATGGGCCGTTCGGGCCAATCTCAAAACTGGTTGTTAACACCGTAGGCAAATTGAAGTATTTTGCCAGATCGGCAAGCGCCAGAACGTTATTCTTGAATTTGTCGGGATCGATATCACGGACGAGTGAAAGCAACCCCGTTTGATGGTCGACCAATAGCACAGCGGCATCATTTTTATCAAGGCGAACATATTTCTTTGACATATCTCACTCCTTCAAATGGACTGAACGGACTGGGCACAGTACTACAGCGTTAAGGCAAGCTGAAAGATGACAAAGCATAGAATCAATTTTAGTCTCTTTCAGCAGAGAAGCAAATTGAAGACACAAAATCGGAATATTAACAAAAGGCTGATTAAATAAGCCACTCCATCAATCATTTACCTCCCCCCTGAAACAAAATTGGCTTGTCTTGTGAAAAAACCTTAAAAGAAATCAACGTTTTCTTATATAACCAAGGGGACTATCAGCTCTTAAAACCCGGTAAAAACTGAAAAAAATATTTAAAAATCAAATTATTACCTTTCCATGATCGCCATGTGCATTTCACTGTTTTCAGTCTAATGGAGAGCGTCCTTTTTAATAGGGTTAAACGTGCCATTTTTTTTGCTCAAAGTGACAAGGCATCAAAAGCAAAAGGGGCAATCACCAGACGTCAATTAAAATTAGAATTTAACTATATTAATAATTTACGCATTCCCTCCATGGCAGAGACCCGCATGGCGGGATTCATGGAGGTCGTTGAACAATGGCTGTTATTAATCAATGCCGGAAAAGAAACCGTGCCGTTTCTGCTTAACCGACGAATAACACCGGGTGAAAGCGTGAATGTTTTATCAATCACTCGGCTAAATGCCTGTTGACTATTGAAGCCTAACATAAAAGCAATATCAATTATTGGTATATCCGTTTCCGTCAAAGCATAGTACGCAAAGAGCGCCCTTCTCTCTCTGACATAACCGCCCAGGTTGATACCGGCCCGCAATTTAAACACTCGCTGCAGATGCCATTTAGAATAACCTGACTTTCTGGATATGGCATCAATACTCAAATCCCCACCTAAGTTATTATCAATCCAAATAATAATTTCTCGAACGACGCGCTCGCTGATCTTTCCGTTAAATTCGTCAGACATCTTCTCCCTCCTCATTTAATTAACTTCATTGCACAAATAACCAATGGCAGAAAAAGAATGTGCTGTCAAATTATCCCGCAACCTGTCACTCACAGCCAATTGAGTGACGCCCAAAGCAAATTCCGGTTTAAATAATTATCATCACGGCGGTTTACTTAAGCCCCTTAAAACAATCCCCCTTTGTATTACATAAGAGAACTTAATGACATCAGAAACATCATCTGATAAATCCCCGTTCAAGCGATGCAATCAACTATAATTTATGATATTTACATCTTAAGAAGGAACCTATCTCTTATCATTATAGGATGATGGCTTACGGCGCAGAGGAAAAGGAGTGCAGCTTTAATAGAAGACAATAGGAACATTCCCAGTCAGACAGTCATTTTTTAGGCAATGTGAGAAAAATAAACGTTAACGGACAACGTAAAATGGAGAGCGGTGCAATGCGAAAGGACAAGTCCTCCTTATTTAACTGGTCAACTGCCGGCATGCTTGCAGAAGAGCGGCTGAGTGAATTTGATCGCCTGCTGAAACAAAGCCTGATCAGCGTTACAACCACCATCGACGATCACTCCCGCTTCTGGTGCCATCTGTCAACGCTCAAGGCCGGGCAATTCTCCATTACTGACATTAATGGTTCAGCCAAACGCTCACAGCGTGACAGAAAGAATATTCTACGTAGCGCCAGCGACGAATACCACCTCGTGTATGCCGGCGCCACATGGCGATTTATTAATCGATACGGCCAAGAGATCACCGTGCCTGCGGGAAGCGCAATCTTGCTCGATACGCGCAAGGAATATATTTCACTTTTGCCGGAGGGTTTCCTTAATCGCACGCTGGCATTGCCTGCTGAATGGCTCAACACCTGGGTCGCCAATCCCGAAAAAATGATCGAACAAAACCTGAGCGAGCTTTCAGGCTGGGGGAAAGTATTAGCCACCTATCTGGAACAGATTTCTCCGCCTTATCTGAGCACAATCGACTTTCAACCGCCAATGATATTGGATCAAATCGGCATGCTGCTCTCGCTGCTCTATCACGATTTGGTTAGCGAAGATGCCTTGTCCCGCAAATTTAGCCGCGATAGAAATTATCAGAAAATCGTGGAAAGTCTGCATCAAAGACACATGAATTTAGTTCTGACCGCAACGGATATCGCGCGAGAGGTCGGCATTTCAACCAGAACATTACACCGCGTGATGGCCAATCAAGGCACCAGTTTCGGCCAGGCGTTAATCAACTACCGCGCCAACTCCGCATTACGTATGCTCAATACCGAAGAATTTGACGAACTCTCCATCGCAGATATCGCCAAACGGGCAGGCTTTGTCGATGTTTCACACTTCAATCGCGTGTGTAAAACCTATTTTGGCGAGTCTCCCGGCAAGATCAGGAAGAAACGCCCTTAAGCGAATCAAAATGTGAGCATTAACGCGCGCCTTGCAGGCCGGCGAGCTCACCATGTTACATTACGCCGTAGCGTTGGGCAGGCGCACGGTCACGCGGTTATTGGCCGTGGTCAGCTGCAGCGGCGCTTCCTGCCAGCTCACCGCGATAACCAAGACCGGCGGGGCCGGCACGCGCGGCTCACGCCCGTCGGGCCCCACGCTGTAGGCATCCCATTCAATCACGAACACGCCGCCGTCTTGCGGCTCGACCCGTTCAACGAAAAAGGTGGTGTCTGAACCACGCCCACCTGCAGGTTTGTGCGCATAAGAAAGCAGGCAGAACCACTCGCCGGCGAAATAGAGGTGGTACAGGCCATCCACGATATGCTCGCCGCGGAACTGGCAACCGCCGACGCTGAAGGCATCACCCGCCGGGGATTCCGCCACGCGTTCGAGATCGCACACGAAGCGATCGGTCGGCCGGTTATCCAGCCACAACGCATAAGGCGGTGCGTGCAGCAGCGCGGCGGGATCGTCTGCATAGCGCAGATCGGGCGGCAACATCAAACGCGCCGTCAGCGCGCGGCCGCTGGGCAAGGTGATCTCCAGACGATCCGCCGGTTCCTCTATCCACTGCGGCACCCACAGACCGCGCACCTGCCGCAACGCCGTGGCCTCAACCTGCCGACACTTCGCCCGCAGCCGCGCCAGCGCCTCGGCGGAACCGGCGGCCAAGGCTCCCTGCTCACGATCGGTCAGCGCCGGCAGCGCGTACATCACCTGGGCGGCAGGCTCGTACACCGTCAGCCCCTCTCCCTCGCGGCTGCGGGTCGGGATCAGGCGCAACCTGCCGCCGTCCACGTCCTGCGGCTCGGCACTGGCGC
Source organism: Serratia sp. PGPR-27 (assembly GCF_022678525.1). NCBI lineage: Bacteria > Pseudomonadati > Pseudomonadota > Gammaproteobacteria > Enterobacterales > Yersiniaceae > Serratia > Serratia sp. PGPR-27. The sequence continues at coordinate 5,643 of NZ_JALBYS010000037.1, forward strand.
CATGCACCATCGCCCCGTCGCGCAGCAGCAGCGTCCAAAAACTGGGGCCGCCCATGCCCAACTCCCCCACGCCGCCTATCTGCCGGTCACAGTCACCGGCATGCGCCATTTCAATCGGCTGCGAATGCCAGTCGGTCTTGCGCCACTCTGCGGCCTCTTCGGGGTCTTGCGCGCCTTTAGCGGCGTACTTCACCCATTGCAGCACGGCAAACAGCGCGATGCACAGCACGCCGACAATCGGGTGATCCTGCCAAATCAACACCCAACCGACGATCAAAAGGGCCCAGGCGGCCATGGCGATATCCTTTTCTAAGAGAAAACCGCCTGATTCTAGCGCAGGAAACGCAAGGGGTTGAAGCCTATGCCATGAATAATTAGCCGTTAGATAGAAAGGTAGTAATTTCAGCATTATTTCTGTGACTATGAAGATCACATAAATAATGTTTCATCGAGTGACTACAACGTAAAAAAGATAACTCTCTGTATCTCAATAAATATTTATTGCCGATTGAAAAACAGAAAGCGTAAAGAGAAAGCCACTTAAAAAATTAACACAACCTTGCTTGCCGCGAGGAAGAAAAACTATTTTTCAGCAATATTCCGAGGTTATTTTATCTCCGCGAAACGGGTCACTTTGCGTTTTATCAACCCAATAGGCTACACACCGCAATTAATAGCATTCCGGAGAGCGGCAATCAAAATCGTTACAGGCATTATCCTTACCTCTGTGGCCGCCTTCAGCGGCGCGTCCTAGGCGGCCGATGCAGAGCCCACTACCGGCAGCGCGGAAGTAATGTCGGAACACGCACACGCCGTGATGGAAAATGGCAGCCCGGTGCCACAGCACGACGTCGCCGGCAAATGCCGGAGTCGAAATATACCGGCATGCTCTCCAGTTCAAATAAAATGATGAGCAAAGAGATACACGGTAAAATGATGATAAAAAACAGTAATGGAATGAAAGACGGCGCGTCCCTTAACAGGAAGCACCGTCATAAAAGCATTAAATCAGGCCAGAATTGTATTTCTGGTTGAATTTATCTTCCGATTGGAACAGATAAATAATGCCTTCGATAAAGCCGACAATCGCCGGGATCCCCGTCCAGCAGAACAGCAGGTAGAACAACCCCCACCACTTCATGCCCAGGTAAAACTTGTGAATGCCCAGCCCACCCAGGAAGATGGCCAGAAGGGCCGCCGCGAGCTTGTCTTTTCTGCTCATAGTGCACTTCTCCTTACTTCTCACCGAACCACCGGCATGTCCAAAAACGGATGCCGCGCCACAGAGCGCCGCATCGCAATGCTTGAGGAGGAAAAAATTCACCCATCAAGGCTCAACAGGGGTAATTATAACAGTGATTAATTAAACGGTTGTTTAACCGGGGAAAGGCAGGAAAAAGACGTACGGCAAGAGGAGGAATATTCCTGCGGCGAAGGCTCAATGCTTTAATATCTTTTTGTTTTTAAATTAAATAATTCGCATACATTCATGACTATCACGCCAGCCGTTGACGCCGCGCTAAGCGTGTTGCCTCTTCGGGGGCCAGATCCTGTCGACTATTTTATTTTCCCTGGTGACTTCCCACTGGCAATCTAGGTGACTCGCATTGATAGGATTCGCAGCGTCAGCCCGGACTAACAGCAATAAAATCGATCTTGAATAACGCGATGTCTATTCTAAAGCCCGTCATTCTGGGGACGATGCCCAGCGATCAGGTTTGCCACCTGTGCATAATCCTTAATAACGCCGGGATGGCGCCGCCCGGTGCAAAAAACAAAGCTACAGCGCTGTTCATTACCGATCAACTTCTCCGCCAGATTTCTGGCTCGCAGATTAGGCGTGGCGTTCATTCTAAGGATCTGCATTTTCTCTGTTTCATTACTTTGGGGATGAAGTTTTTCTTCATACTCTCCCACCATCAGCGTGACCTGATTGACATGCTCATCAATGGTTAACTTGCCGTCAGGAATCAACGCCCCATTGCCCCACCAAATGGATGGGCTGGCCGCTAAATAATTTTGAAATGCATCAGGATGATTAAACAGGGTATACAACACAAAATGACCACCATGCGAGTGGCCTGCCAGCGTTTGCTGGTCTACGTTGACAGGATAATGCGCTTCGATCCATGGTTTAACGCATGCGGCAATAAATTGATAAAACGCTGCCGCTCCGCCCCCCTCCGCAAACTCTTTCTCTCCTGAGGGAACCGTATAATCACGGGTTCTTGCCTTCAAGATATCCACCCCGTCTTGATAGCCAATGCCGATATAAAGAATATCCCCATCGCGTTTTCTGTTGTTACGTTCCGTCACGACCGAAAACTGGGAGTTAGCATCCAAAAGATACAGCGGGTTCAAATTACCGCCAGTCCCCCTGCGGTGAGAGATAAAGACTCTGTATCTTTGACCATTAAAGACAAAGCACTTCGTTCTTGAAATTAAATCTTCACACATAACAACCTCACTTGTTTAAATGAATTAATCGCGTCAATGCCTTATTCTCAGAGAAGAAAAAGACGGTGAGGTCCCAACGTAGCAACGCATATTCCCGTTTACGACGTTTGTGTGTTGTGCGGTTTATGGCACACAAGCCCAGGTATTGCATCATGCACCGGATTAATGGGCTTTAGCGTTGCGGCAGAGTCGGTGACGGAGCGTACGAAAGGAAAAGTTAAAAAATGAGGTGGTGCCGATAATAGGAGTCGAACCTACGACCTTCGCATTACGAATGCGCTGCTCTACCAACTGAGCTATATCGGCATCGAGCCGGGCCTGCGGGGCAAGCCGGAAGTGCGTTGAACAAGGTAGACCTGCGCGCGAAATGAGTCAATAGCCGCCGGGGCGTTTGGTTGTTTTGCAAGCAACCAGACTATCGTGCAGCCCCCTTTTCCAAAAACAATCAGGGCGCAGCACGCTGCGCCCTGACGTCTTTATGACCGCAATGCGGCCTTAGCTGCGCACCAGATCGTCGCCGTAGCCGATCCACTTGTAGGTGGTCAGCGCGTCCAGGCCCATCGGCCCGCGGGCGTGCAGTTTCTGGGTGCTCACCGCCACTTCCGCGCCCAGGCCGAACTGGCCGCCGTCGGTGAAGCGGGTGCTGGCGTTGACGTACACCGCCGAGGAGTCCACCGCGCGCACGAAGTGCTCGGCGCTGCTCAGCGAGCGGGTGAGGATCGCGTCGGAGTGGTTGGTGCCGTGGGTGCGGATGTGGTCGATGGCCTGATCGATATCGTCCACCAGCAGCACGTTCAGATCCAGCGACAGCCATTCGTCGTCGTAATCCTCCGCATTCACCGGCACCACCGTCGCCGGGCCGCCCTGCAGCAGCGGCAGCGCGTTTTCCGCCGCGTGCAGCGTCACGCCCACCGCCGCCATTTTGGCGCTCAGCGCCGGCAGGAACTCGGCGGCGATGCTGCGGTTCACCAGCAGCGTCTCCAGCGAGTTACAGGCGCTCGGGCGCTGGATCTTGGCGTTTTCAATCACCGTCAGCGCCTTGTCGAAATCGACGTCGGCATCCACGTAGGTGTGGCACACGCCGATGCCGCCGGTGATCACCGGGATGGTCGATTGCTCGCGGCACAGCTTGTGCAGGCCGGCGCCGCCGCGCGGGATCAGCATGTCGACATAGCGATCCAGGCGCAGCAGTTCGTTCACCAGCGCGCGATCCGGGCTGTCGATAGCCTGCACCGCCGCCGCCGGCAGGCCGCACTGTTCCAGCGCCTGCTGGATCACTTTCACCGTCGCCTGGTTGGTGTTGTGCGTCTCTTTACCGCCGCGCAGGATCACCGCATTACCGGTTTTCAGGCACAGGCTGGCGACGTCGATGGTGACGTTCGGCCGCGCCTCGTAAATCACGCCGATCACGCCGAGCGGCACCCGGCGGCGCTCCAGCTTCAGCCCGCTGTCCAGCAGGTTACCGTCCAACACGTGGCCGACCGGATCGTTCAGGCGGCACACCTGGCGCACGTCGTTGGCGATCGCCGCCAGCCGCGCCGGGGTCAACAGCAGGCGATCGAGCAGCGCTTCGCTCATGCCGGTGGCGCGCGCCTGCGCCATGTCTTGTTCGTTCGCCAGCAGGATCGCTTCGCTGTTGGCTTCCAGCCTGTCGGCCATCACCGACAGCACCTGATTCTTCTTCGCCGTGCTCAGCACCGCCAGCTGCCAGGAGGCCTGCTTGGCGGCCTTCCCCATCTGCTCCAGCATGCTCACTCCTTAACTGACAATCATATCGTCGCGGTGCACTGCCACCGGACCGTATTCATAACCGAGGATTTCGGTGATTTCCTGCGAGTGGTGCCCGGCGATCATGCGCATCGCATCGCTGTTGTAGCGGCTGACGCCGTGCGCCAGATCGCGCCCCGCCAGGTTGCGGATGCGGATCACTTCACCGCGCGAGAAGTCGCCCTTCACTTCGCGGATGCCCTTTGGCAGCAGCGAGCTGCCGCGCGCCATCATCGCTTCCACCGCGCCGTCGTCGACGGTGATCTCACCGGCCGGCGGCGCGCCGAAGATCCAGCGCTTGCGGTTTTCCAGCGGGGTTTCCAGCGCGTGGAAACGGGTGCCCACCGGTTTGCCTTCGATCACGTCCGCCACCACGCCCGGCTTGCTGCCCGCGGCGATCACCACATCGATGCCGGCGCGGCAGGCCACGTCGGCCGCCTGCAGCTTGGTGCCCATGCCGCCGGTGCCCAGACCGGAGACGCTGTCGCCGGCGATGGCGCGCAGCGCGTCGTCGATGCCGTGCACTTCACGGATCAGTTCGGCCTGCGGGTTGTTGCGCGGATCGGCGGTGTAGAGGCCCTGCTGATCGGTCAGCAGCAGCAGTTTGTCGGCCCCGGCCAGAATGGCCGCCAGCGCCGACAGGTTATCGTTGTCGCCCACTTTGATTTCGGCGGTGGCTACGGCGTCGTTCTCATTGATTACCGGCACGATGCGGTTGTCCAGCAGCGCCGTCATGGTGTCCCGCGCGTTAAGGAAGCGCTCGCGGTCTTCCAGATCGGCGCGCGTCAGCAGCATCTGCCCGACGTGGATGCCGTAAATGGAGAACAGCTGTTCCCACAGCTGGATCAGCCGGCTCTGCCCCACCGCCGCCAGCAGCTGCTTGGAGGCGATGGTGGCGGGCAGCTCGGGGTAGCCCAGGTGTTCGCGCCCGGCGGCGATGGCGCCGGAGGTGACGATGACGATGCGGTGGCCCGCGGCGTGTTGCTGCGCGCACTGGCGCACCAATTCGACGATGTGGGCGCGGTTCAGACGCAGCGATCCGCCGGTCAACACGCTGGTGCCCAATTTCACAACCAATGTCTGGCTGCCGTTCATAGTATTTCTGCCGTGTGTAATGATGAGAAGAAGAGTGCAAAGGTCTTTGTAACAGGAGAGACGCGTTATGCCAACAGGCACAACGCGAAATCAGCACAATACGTGGTCAAACGGGGTCAGGCGGAGAGTTTGATCAGTTTTTCTTTGAAATCGTCGGCGGGTTCCAGCCCCAGCTCCATGGTCGCCAGCAGCTCGCCCAGGCGGCGATGGAAGTCGCGCAGGGTGTCTTCCAGCTTGGCGTTCACTTCATCATCCTTAATGTTTTGCGCCGTCCAGTCGCCTTCCTTGTCGAACAGGCCGAATTGGTACGAATAGGTGAAGCGCGCCTCTTCCGCCTGCAGCTCCATCCACCAGCCCCAGAACTCGCGCTTCTCCGGAGCGGGCTTTACATTGACGCAGACGGCCAAACAATCAAAGAAAAAACGGTCGTTTTCACATTGCCCTTCACGCAGGTACGGCCCCAAGCTGGCAAAACGTTTCATTAGTCGGCTTTTAGGGTGACCACTCGGTAACGTCATTCTCTCACCTCCTCAATGTAGACCACTCTTTTTAACAAACTGTTAAAATTTAGCAACTAATTAACGCATTTTGTCCCTCAGCCAACCGGACATCTGCAGCAACGCCCGGTGGAAGCTGTCGTAGACCGGGGTGCGCGGGATGGCGACCAGCTTGCCGCTCACCGAGGAGGTGACGATCAGCTGCGACTCCTCTTTCGGGCTGAGCGTATCGCGCTCCCAGTAGCCGGAGATCATCGGCGTCGGGCAGCGGCGCCCCAGCAGCCCCTGCATTTTCAGCGAGTAGCTGTTCAGCTCCACCTTCAGCACGTTGTCCGAGGCGTTAGCCATGCCCATGCGGCTCGCCAGCACGTCCATATACATGTCCGGCACGTTCAACTGGGTGCTGCTGTCGCACAGCAGGCGATGCACCACCGGCCCCAGGCAGGCTACGCCGCGCAGCCGCTGCGGCTCCAGGTAGGCCAATCGCACCGCCACGTTGGCGCCGAAGCGGAAGCCGAAGGCGCTCACCCGCTGATGATCCACCCACGGCACCGAGGCCAGCTGGATCAACACCTGCTGGTGCAGGTAGCTGGAGTCCTGCGTCAGCTTCCATTTGCAGGAAGAACCGATCGACGGCATGTCGAGCGTCAGCATGGCGATGCCGTGCGGCGCCAGGTAGTCGCGGAACAGGCGATGATAGTCGGTCTGCAGCGTATCGAGGCTGCCGCACATCAGCACCGTCGGGAACGGCGCTTCGCCCTTCTCCGGCATGTGCAGGAACCCGGTGACGCTGCCGCCGCCTTCGATGCGAAACTCCAGCTCTTTCAGCTGATACGGCAGCAGCAGCGCCGCCTCTTCGTACGCGCGGTTAGCCAGCATCTCCGCCTGTTCGGCCAGTTCGTCGCCCTTCAGGTGCGGGTAGCCGGCGATGCTGTACAGGCTCGCGGCCTTCAGCCAGTATTCGCCGCCGAGCAGCGGATCCTGCTGCTCCGTCGCCCGCTGTTGCCACTGCATGCCCTGATGGATCCACTCGTAGATCCAGTTGCCGTTGCGGTAGCCCACCACGGTATCCAGCCGCTGCGGGTTGCTGCGCTCGGCGTCGGAGGCGGCGATGCGCGCCAGCACTTCGTGGATTTCGATCGGGCTGACGCCGCGCCAGGCCCACAGCAGCGGGTTCAGCATGCGGTACCAGCTGCCGGTGGTGTCGCCTTCCAATGCGGAATGCATGGCGGCGCTCACTTTGTTGCGCGCGCGCAGCACTAGCGTCGAGGTTTCAGGGTGTTTGAATTTGGGCTTGAAAAGAATTTCAGAAAGGTTGGCCTGTGCCATGGTAACAACAGCCTCCGTAAATCTGGCGATAGGCCGCAACAGGCCTACTTAACTGGAGGTAGTGTACCTAACTCTGGCGGGATAAACCAAGATAACGCAAACGCCCGGCATAACCGGGCGTCAGGCGGCTGACAAAGGAGGAAAAAGCGTGGTTTTTCCTCCTTTGTGGTCAACGGCCGAAAATCAATAAATTGATTTTCCTTATTTTTTATATCTTGTCTTCGGTAAGCCTGACAACGCCATCACGTTTATCCTTAAACAAACGCCCGGCATAACCGGGCGTTGACTTGGAACTGGCTGGGCTTAGCGGCCGCCGATAGGGGGAACGAAGCTGACGCCCATGTCCCACGGCTGTTCGATCCAGGTATCCTGCGGGATGTCGATCACATAGTCGTCCACCAGCGGACGGCCCGCCGGCTTGGCGAAGATGGTGACGAAATGCGCTTTCGGGTACATGTCGCGGATCGCTTTTGCGGTGCCGCCGGTATCCACCAGATCGTCCACTACGATGAAGCCTTCACCGTCGCCTTCGGCGCGCTTGAGCACTTTCATTTCGCGCTGGTTGTCATGGTCGTAGCTGGAAATGCAGACGGTATCCACATAGCGAATGCCCAGTTCGCGCGCCAGCAGGCCCGCCGGCACCAGGCCGCCGCGGCTGACGGCAATGATGCCGGTCCATTTGTCGGCAGGCAGCAGGCGGTGCGCCAGCTTGCGTGCATGTATTTGCAGCATATCCCAGGTAACAACGTATTTTTCGCTCATAGAATCGTGTCCCAGCCGGCTGGTGAAGCGGCTTACTTTATAGTTCAGGGGAAAAAAGGTTGCGCGAGATTATAGAGACTGGCCGCGTTGAATTCCAGCTGTACCGAGGAAAACCTCGCGATTTCCGCCGCGCGGCTTTTCGGTGATTGATGCTGAAAAAGCGAACGTTCCCGCCGCGAAGCCGTGTGATCAAGCGCTTAAACCGCACAATACGGGGCGCGCGCCGCCGGAAATAAAGTGATATTCTCTAACGATCGTGCCACGACGCACAGATACCCGCTCACCTCAACCGCGCGGCACGCCCGTCCTGTCGGAGCCTGCCGTCACAGGAGACTTATAGTGTCTGAATTGTCTCAGCTTTCGCCACAGCCGCTGTGGGATATTTTCGCCAAGATCTGTTCTATCCCGCACCCTTCTTATCATGAAGAAGCGCTGGCGCAGCACATCCTCACCTGGGCCAAAGAGAAGAACCTGCACGCCGAGCGCGATCAGGTCGGCAATATCCTGCTGCGCAAACCGGCCACCAAAGGCATGGAAAACCGCAAGCCGGTGGCGCTGCAGGCGCACCTGGACATGGTGCCGCAAAAGAATAACGACACCGTGCACGACTTCGCCAAGGATCCGATCCAGCCTTATATCGCCGGCGAGTGGGTGAAAGCGCGCGGCACCACGCTGGGTGCCGACAACGGCATCGGCATGGCCTCCGCCCTGGCGGTGCTGGCCGATGACAGCGTTGAGCACGGCCCGCTGGAAGTGCTGCTGACCATGACCGAAGAAGCCGGCATGGACGGCGCCTTCGGGCTGCAGCCAAACTGGCTGCAGGCAGACATCCTGATCAATACCGATTCCGAAGAAGAAGGCGAAATCTACATGGGTTGCGCCGGCGGTATCGACTTCATCACCACCCTGCCGCTGCAGCGCGAAGCGGTGCCGGCCGGTTATCAAACCCTGAAGCTGACCCTCAAGGGCCTGAAAGGCGGCCACTCCGGCGCCGAGATCCACGTCGGGCTGGGCAACGCCAACAAACTGCTGGCGCGCTTCCTGTTCGCCCATGCGGCGGCGCTGAACCTGCGCGTGCTGGATCTGAACGGGGGCACCCTGCGCAACGCCATTCCGCGTGAAGCCTCCGCGGTGGTTGCGGTGCCGGCGGAAAAAGCCGACGCGCTGAAAGCACTGAGCCAGGAGTTCCTGGCGGTGCTGCAGAACGAACTCTCCGCCAAAGAGAAGAACATCACCGTGCTGCTGGAGCCGGCCACCAGCGCTTCGCAGGCGCTGAGCGCCGACAGCCAGCAACGCTTCCTGGCGCTGCTGAACGGCACGCCGAACGGCGTGATCCGCATGAGCGACGCGGTCAAAGGCGTAGTGGAAACCTCGCTGAACGTCGGCGTGGTCACCACCAGCGAAAACGAAGCAGAAATCATCTGCCTGATCCGCTCTCTGATCGACAGCGGCAAAGATTACGTGGTCGAGATGCTGACCGCGCTGGGCCAGCTGGCCGGCGCCAAGGTAGCGCCGAAGGGCGGCTACCCGGGCTGGCAGCCGGACGCCGACTCGCCGGTGATGCACCTGGTGCGCGAGCTGTATCAGGAGCTGTTCAACAAGACGCCGAACATCATGGTGATCCACGCCGGCCTGGAATGCGGTCTGTTCAAAAAGCCGTATCCAAACATGGACATGGTATCGATCGGGCCAACCATCACCGGCCCGCACTCGCCGGATGAGCAGGTGCATATCGAAAGCGTCGGTCTGTACTGGAAGCTGCTGACCTCGCTGCTGAAAGCGATCCCTGAGCGCGCGTAATCTGCGCGCTTAACGCAAAAAGCCGGCGACTTGCCGGCTTTTTTATTCCCAAGGCAGCGCCAGCTGCCGCTCCAGCTGCGGATCGAGCAGCGTTACATGCAGCCCCACCAGCCGCACGCCGCGCCCTTCGCGCCGCTCGCGCCACGCCTGCCGCGCCACCTCCAGCAAATCCTGCCGGTTCAGTACCGGGAACACGTGCTCCTGGGTGGTTTGCTGAAAATCCTGAAACTTCAGCTTCACGCCCTGCCGGGCGATGTGCAGATCCGGCTTCACCTTACGCAGCCGCATCTCCAGCTCGGGGTAGAGTTTGTCGATAATCAGCGTTTCGCAGTCTTCCCAGTCGTGAATGTCCTCCGCCAGCGTGCGCTCCACGCCCACCGATTTACGCAGCCGCTCCGCCGAGATTTCGCGCCGATCGATGCCCTGACACCGCTCCCACAGCACCCGGCCGAACTTGCCGAAGCGCTTGAGCAGCTGCGCCAAATCGTATTGCTGCACGTCGGCGCAGGTGATAAGCCCCACGTCCTCCAACCGCTTGGCGGTCACCTTGCCGACGCCGGGGATTTTGCTGAGCGGCAGCTGCTGCAAAAACGCCGGCACCTGCGCCGGGGTGATCACGTATTGCCCATTCGGCTTGTTTATCTCGGAGGCGATTTTGGCGAGAAACTTGATCGGCGCGACGCCGGCCGACGCGGTGAGGTTCAGCTCGTCGGCAATCGCTTGACGGATCTCCTGAGCGATCAGCGTCGCCGAGCCGTTGCATTGCGGGCTGTCGGTCACGTCGAGATAGGCTTCATCGAGCGACAGCGGCTCGATCAACGGAGTATAGCGGGCGAAGATTTCACGGATGTGCAGCGAAGCCTCTTTATAGGCCGCCATGCGCCCCGGCAGCAGGGTGAGATGCGGACACAGCTTGAGCGCCATCGCCGTGGACATGGCGCTGTGTACGCCGTAGCGCCGCGCCGGGTAGTTGGCGGTGCTGATCACCCCGCGCCGATCGGCGCTGCCGCCAATCGCCAGCGGGATATCGCGCAGGCTGGGATCGTCGCGCATTTCCACCGCCGCGAAGAAGCAGTCCATATCGACATGAATGATTTTACGCATCGCACCCTCCAGTAACACTGTATAAGTATACAGTCAGATACCGAAAGCTCAAGGCCGCAGGCTTCGATGAAAGCGCCGTTTCCGCCAGATATTTCCGCGTTGTTAAAAAAGCTTAATTTTTCAATAGTATGATTTCCGCCATCCCGTGCGGCTCACCACAACGATAACGACAAGGTACTCTACATGATCAGATTTTCTTATTTGCTGCTGGCTTCCGCGCTGTCGCTGAGCGCGTTGGCGGCCAGCGCCGCCAACGGTCACGCGCCGGCGATCGTCGCCCATCGCGGCGGCACCGCCGATGCGCCGGAGAACACCCGCATCGCCATCGAAACCGCGCTGAAAAACGGTGCCGACGCCATTTGGATCACCCTGCAAGCATCCAAAGACGGCGTCATCGTGCTGTATCGCCCCTCGGATCTGAAGGCGCTGACCAACCGGCAGGGCCCGGTCTCTGCCTATACCGCCGCGCAATTGGCCGAGACCGATGCCGGCTGGGCGTTCGCCAAAGGCGATACGCATCCGTTCCGCGGCCAGGGCATCGGCATTCCGCGGCTGGACGAGGTGCTAAAGGCGTTTCCGCACGTCACCTTCTATCTGGACATCAAATCCCCGGACGCCGATCCGGCGCAGTTTGGCCAGGCGCTGCTGGCGACGCTGGAAAGCACCGACAGCCTGAACCGCACCCGCGTTTACTCTACCGATGCCAAATACCTGCAGGCGCTGCCGCCGGCCATCCCGCGCTTCGAAAGCCGCGACGAGACCCGCACGCTGCTGGCCAACGTCACCATGGCGCACCAGTGCGATGTCAAACCGGACAACCGACAGCCGCGCTGGTATGGGCTGGAGCTGAAGCGCGAGGTGGAAGTGGTAGAGAAGTACACCCTCGGCGAAGGGCGCTCGAAGGCGTTTCTGACCTGGGATAAAGAATCGATGGACTGTTTCCGCTCGCAGGGCCCGGCGCACATCATTCTGTTCGGCGTCAACACGCCGCAGGAATATCAGCAGGCGCTGGCGCTGGGCGCCGACGGCGTGATGGTCAACTCGCCGGCCGAGGCGAAAAGCTTCCGCAAGGCGAAATAAAAAAACCCGGCCAAGGCTGGGTTTTCGCTTCGCTACAGAATGCGGTGCTTGTCCAACTGCTCGCGCCGCTGCGCCGCTTTGGCTTCGCGCTTTTTGCGCGCATCGCACGGCTCCGGGCAGTCGCAGACTTTCTCCATGCCCAGCGCGGTGATGCCGCCGCAGCTGCCCTGCAGGCTTTTGCGTTTGAACACGTAACCCAGCGACATCCCGCCGACGATCAGCAGGAACAACACGAAGGTAGCGGCGAATACCGTCAACATAGCAACCTCACGAACGCTTTTTCAGATAGGGTTTGAACGCGTCCGAATAACGCTCCTCAAACCCGTCGGCGGTTTTCACGATCATGAACACCGGGATGCCGAGCAGGTTGGCCAGCGCCATGCCGCGCTCCGGCCCCATCACGTTCAGGCCGGTGGACAGGCCGTCGGCGGTCATGCAGGTCGGGCTCAGCACGGTGATCGACACCAACCGATGATGGATCGGGCGCCCGGTGACCGGATCGATGGTGTGCGAATAGCGCACCCCGTCTTGCTCGAAGTAGTTGCGATAGTCACCCGAGGTGGCGATCGACATCTCCCCGGGTTGGATCACCAGCTGCGCCTGCTGCTGCGTACCGGCGGTCGGGCGCTCGATGGCAATGCGCCACGGCTTTTGTTCGCCGTTATGCCCGCGCGTGCGCACCTCGCCGCCGATATCCACCATGTAGTTTTGCACGTGCTGCGATTGCAGGTATTCCGCCACCACGTCCACGCCATATCCTTTGGCGATCGAAGACAGATCGACATACAGCTCGGGGATGCTTTTCACCAGCGCGCTGCCCTGCACCGACAGTTTGTCGGCGCCGGTCCAGGCGCGGCGGTGCGCCAGCTCCGCCTCGCTCGGCACTTTGTCCGGCCGCCCTTCCGGGCCGAAACCCCATAGGTTGACCAGCGGCCCAACGGTCACGTCCAGCGCGCCATCGGTGACGCGATTGATGCGCAGCGCTTCGCGCACCACTTCGGCGGTGGCCGGCGAAACCGGGAACGGCCGGTCAATGTCGCGGCTGGCGTTGAAGCGGCTTAGCTCGGAATCCGGCCGGTAGGTGGACATCTGATCGTTCACCTGCTCCAGCCGTTTGTCGATCTCCGCCTGCATCTCGCGCGCCGACGGCGTATTGTCACCGGTCACGTAACGGATCGAATACGAGGTGCCCATGGTTTTACCCGTCAGATCCACCTGTTCCGGCCCGCAGCCGGTCAGCAGCAGGGTGGCGCTCAGCGCCACGCCCGTCAGCCAGTTCTTCGTCGCCAATGCGCGCAATTTAGCCACCAAAGTCATCCAGCATGATATTTTCGTCTTCGACGCCCAGATCTTTGAGCATATTGATCACCGCGGCGTTCATCATCGGCGGCCCGCACATGTAAAACTCGCAGTCTTCCGGCGCCGGGTGGTTCTTCAGGTAGTTCTCCAGCAGAACATTATGGATAAAGCCGGTGTAGCCGGTCCAGTTATCTTCCGGCTGCGGATCCGACAGCGCCACGTGCCAGGTGAAGTTTTCGTTCTCCGCCTGCAGCTGGTTGAAGTCGTCTTCATAGAACATCTCGCGCAGCGAACGCGCGCCGTACCAGAAAGTGATCTTGCGCTTCGAGTTCAGACGCTTGAGCTGATCGAAGATGTGCGAGCGCATCGGCGCCATGCCCGCGCCGCCGCCGATAAAGATCATTTCGGCGTCGGTGTCCTTGGCGAAGAACTCGCCGAACGGCCCGGAGATGGTTACCTTATCGCCCGGCTTCAGCGACCAGATATAGGAAGACATGATGCCCGGCGGCACGTCCGGATTGTTCGGCGGCGGCGTGGCGATACGCACGTTGAGCATGATGATGCCCTTTTCTTCCGGGTAGTTGGCCATCGAGTAGGCGCGCACCGTGGTGTCGTTCACCGTCGAGCGGTAGCGGAACAGGTTGAACTTGTCCCAGTCGCCGCGATACTCCTGCGGCACGTCGAAGTCGGCGTAGCTGATGTCGTGCGCCGGCGCTTCGATCTGGATGAAACCGCCCGCGCGGAACGGCACGTCTTCGCCATCGGGGATCTTCAGCTTCAGCTCTTTGATAAAGGTGGCTTTGTTATCGTTGGAGATAACTTCGCATTCCCATTTCTTCACGCCGAAGATCTCTTCCGGTAGCTCGATCTTCAGGTTCTGCTTCACGTTCACCTGGCACGCCAGGCGGCAACCCTCTTTCGCTTCGCGCTTGTTGATGTGCGAGAGCTCGGTCGGCAGGATATCGCCGCCGCCCTCTTTGATCACCACCCGGCACTGGCCGCAGGAGCCGCCGCCGCCGCAGGCCGAGGAGACGAAGATCCCCTGGCTGGAGAGCACGTTGAGCAGCTTGTCGCCCGCCGGCGCATGGAAGCTCTTATCCAGATCGCCGTTGATTTCCACCGCGATGTCGCCGGTGTTCACCAGCTTCGATTTGGCGAACAGGATCAGCAACACCAGCACCATCACGATGGCGGTGAACATCGCTACGCCTAAAATAATTTCCATAAATTCTTCCCGCCTTTACAACTGAACACCGGAGAAGGACATGAAGCCCAGCGCCATCAGTCCGGTGGTGATAAAGGTAATGCCCAGGCCGCGCAGCCCTGCCGGCACGTTGGCATACTTGAGTTTTTCGCGGATCCCCGCCATGGCGACGATCGCCAGCATCCAGCCGGTGCCGGAACCGATGCCGTACACCACCGATTCGGCGAAGTTGTAGTCGCGCTGCACCATGAAGGACACGCCGCCGAAGATGGCGCAGTTCACGGTGATGAGCGGCAGGAAGATGCCGAGCGCGTTATACAGCGACGGGAAGAAGCGATCGAGGATCATCTCCAGAATCTGCACCAGCGCCGCGATCACGCCGATGAAGGTGATGAAGTTGAGGAAGCTCAGATCGACGCCTTCCACCAGCGCGCCGTCGCGCAGGATCAGGTTGTAGACCAGGTTGTTCACCGGCACCGAAATGCCGAGCACGATGGTCACCGCGATGCCCAGGCCAAAGGCGGTCGAGACCTTCTTCGAGACCGCCAGGAAGGTACACATCCCGAGGAAGAACGCCAGCGCCATGTTCTCGACGAACACCGCGCGCACAAACAGGCTGATATAGTGTTCCATCGGCCTTTACTCCTTTTCGATCTGCGCCGGCTTCAGGGTGCGCAGCACCCAGATCAGCAGGCCGATGATGAAGAACGCGCTCGGCGCCAGCAGGAACAGGCCGTTCGGCTGATACCAGCCGCCGTTCTGCACCGTTTCCAGCACCGGCACGCCAAACAGCTTACCGGAGCCGATCAGCTCGCGCAGGAAACCGACCAGCACCAGGATCACCCCGTAGCCCAGCCCGTTGCCGATGCCGTCCATAAAGCTCTCGATCGGCGGCGACTTCATGGCGTAGGCCTCGGCGCGCCCCATCACGATGCAGTTGGTGATGATAAGGCCGACGAACACCGACAGCTGCTTGGAGATCTCGAACGCATAGGCGCGCAGCAGCTGATCGACCACGATCACCAGCGAGGCGATGATCGCCATCTGCACGATGATGCGCACGCTGTTGGGAATATGGTGACGGATCAGCGAGATGAAGAAGCTGGAGAACGCGGTCACCAGCGTCACCGCAATGGTCATCACCACCGCCGTCTCCAGCTTGGTGGTCACCGCCAGCGCCGAACAGACGCCCAGCACCTGCAGGGCGATCGGGTTATTGTCGAACAGCGGCCCCAGCAGGACCCGCTTTATCTCTTTGGAATCAGCCATTTTTCAGCGCTCCTTCACGAACTTTTTTCAGGAACGGGCCGAAGCCGTGCTCGCCCAACCAGAAATCAAACGTATGCTGCACGCCGTTGGAGGTCAGCGTGGCGCCGGACAGGCCATCTACCCCGTGCACATCCCCCTGGCGCGCGCCGCCTTTCACCACGCGGATCGCCGGCTGGCCGTTGTCGTCGAACAGCTGCTTGCCGACCCACTGCTGGCGCCAGGACGGGTTCTCGACCTCACCGCCCAGCCCCGGGGTTTCCCCCTGGTCGTAGTAAGTGATGCCCTTGACCGTGTTGCCGTCGTTATCCAGCGCCACGAAGGCGTACATCATCGACCACAGGCCGGTGCCGTATACCGGCAGCACAATCTTGTTCACCTGGCCGCTTTCATCGCGCACCAGGTAGATTTCCGCCTGGTTGCTGCGGCGCTTAATGCCGGCCGGATCGTCGCCCACCGCCAGCGCCACGCTTTTGGCGTCGTCGCGCAGCGCGGCGCCCAGATCGAACGCCGCCGCTTTGCCGGCGACAAACTCGCCGCTGTTCAGATCCACCAGGCGCGGTTCGATGCGCTCGCTGTACAGGCGCTTGACCTGCTCGCTCTCCATTTTCGGCTGCAACAGGCCGGCTACGTCGAGAATATTGCGCTGCTTATCGAGCAGCTTTTGCTCCTGCTGTTTGGACTTCAGGCCGACGGCGGAGCCCGCCACCACCACTGAACACACCAGACACAGCAGCAGCACTACCAGCAGCGTTTTACCGATGCCGTCATTTTTCGCTTCATTCGCCACGGGCTTGTCTCCGCTTGATGTTGGCCTGCACCACCAGGTAATCGAACAGCGGCGCGAACAGGTTGGCGAACAGGATCGCCAGCATCATGCCTTCCGGATAGGCGGGGTTGACCACCCTAATCAGCACGCACATCACGCCAATCAGAATGCCGTACCACCATTTCCCCTTATTGGTGAAGGAGGCGGAAACCGGGTCGGTCGCCATAAAGATCATGCCGAAGGCGAAGCCGCCCAGCACCAGATGCCAGTACCACGGCATGGCGAACATCGGGTTGGTATCGGAACCGATGGCATTGAACAACAGGGCGGAAGCCACCATGCCGAGCATTACCCCGGCGACGATGCGCCAGGAGGCCACGCGGCCGAACAGGATAATCGCCCCGCCGATCAGGATCATCAGCGTGGACACCTCACCGATCGAGCCGGGAATGTTGCCGAGGAAAGCGTCCATCCAGCTGATGGACTGGCCGGTGGCGACGTTGCTCAGGCCGTGCGCCCCGCCCGCGCTCCACTGCGCCAGCGGCGTCGCGCCGGAGAAACCGTCTGCGGAAGTCCACACCAGATCGCCGGAGATCTGCGCCGGATAGGCGAAGAACAGGAAGGCGCGGCCGGCCAGCGCCGGGTTGAGGAAGTTGCGCCCGGTGCCGCCGAAGATCTCTTTGGCCACCACCACGCCGAAGGTGATGCCCAGCGCGGCCTGCCACAGCGGCAGGGTCGGAGGCACGATCAGCGCGAACAGGATGGACGTGACGAAGAAGCCTTCGTTGACCTCATGCTTGCGGATAATGGCGAACAGCACTTCCCAGAAGCCGCCGACGACGAACACCACGGCGTAGATCGGCAGGAAGTAACAGGCGCCCAGCACCATCTTGCTGACCCAGCCGGCGTCGGCCGCCAGCGAGGCGCCGAGCCACTGCGCCAGGCGATAATGCCAGTCGCCCGCCAGCACCTGTTGCAGCGCGTCGCCGCTGTACAGATGGTGCAGCGCCGGGATCGCCTGCTGGCCGACGTTGTACATGCCCCAGAACATCGCCGGGAACACCGCCAGCCACACCAGGATCATCATGCGTTTCAAATCGATGGCGTCGCGCACGTGCGAAGCGCCGCGCGTCACCGTGCCGGGGGTATAAAACACCGTGGTGGTCGCTTCATACAGCGGGTACCACTTTTCCAGTTTGCCGCCCGGCGTGAAGTGATGCTCTATCTTCTCGAAATAATTCTTCAGGCCCATCGGTTATCCTTCCTGCTCAATCTTGGTCAGCACCTCGCGCAGCACCGGCGCGTACTCATACTTGCCGGGGCAAACGAAGGTGCACAGCGCCAGATCTTCCTCGTCCAGCTCCAGACAACCCAGCGCCTGCGCGCTGTCGCTGTCGCCCGCCAGCAGATCGCGCAGCAGCAGCGTCGGCAAAATATCCAGCGGCATCACCCGCTCGTAGTTGCCGATCGGCACCATGGCGCGCTCGCCGCCGTTGGTGGTGGTCGAGAAGGCGAACAGTTTGTTCTTCAGGAAATGGCCCAGCGTGGTGCGGGTAATGGAGAACTTGTTCGGCGACGGCACGATCCAGCCGAACAGCTCTTTGTCGCGCCCTTCTTCCAGCACCGACACCTGCGAGTGGAAGCGGCCGAGCCAGGCGTTCGGCCCGGCGGCGTGCATGCCGTTCAGCACCGAACCGGAGATCACCCGATTCTCGCCGCCTTTCAGGCGGCCGGCGGTCAGCTCATCGAGGCTGGCCCCCAGGCGGGTGCGCAGCAGCGCCGGCTGCGCCACCTGCGGCCCGGCCAGCGCCACCACACGGCGGGTATCGAGCTTGCCGGTGGTGAACAGCGTGCCGATGGCGATCACGTCCTGGTAACCGATGTGCCAAACGGTTTTCTTCAGGCTGACCGGTTCAAGGAAGTGAATGTGGGTGCCCGCCAGCCCGGCGGGATGCGGGCCGGCAAATTCGCTGTAGGCGATCTGCGGGCCGCTCTGCTGGCCAACCGAGGCGCCGGCGGCATGGCACACGTGCACCTTGCCCGCCGTCAGGCGCGCCAGCACCACCAGCCCGGCGTTGAACGCCGCCTGCTGTTCGGCGATGATCACCTGCGGATCGGCGGCCAACGGTTGGGTATCCATCGCGGTGACGAAAATGGCGCGCGGCTCGCTGCCGGGGCTCGGCGTTTTGCTGAACGGGCGGGTGCGCAGCGCGGTCCACAGGCCGCTGGCGATCAGTTCGCTTTCGACCTGTTCACGCGGCAGCTGGCTCAGTTCACCCAGCGGGTAGTGCGCGAACTCGAGCTGATCGTCGCCGCCGTTTTCCAGCGCAATCACCACCGATTGCAATACGCGCCGCTCGCCGCGGTTAATCGCGGCGATGCGGCCGCTGGCGGGTGCCGTGAAGAAAACCCCGGGGTTTTTCTTGTCTTCGAACAACGCCTGGCCTTTCTTAACGGTATCGCCTTCCTGCACCAGCATGGAGGGGCGCATTCCGACATACTCTTCCCCAAGCAGGGCGACATGCTGAATGTTCGGGCCATCTTGGATCGCCTGAACCGGAACCCCGGCTATCGGCAGATCTAACCCTTTTCTGATCTTAATCATAGGATTTATACGATGTAGTTTGGTTTACACGTCTGCCCGGCCCCAGAGGCGGGTGCGGACGATGCCAGGATTGCCGGGCAGTGCGCACGACGGCACGCCCAACATGAACTTTCTCGCAGTGAATATATGGGGTAACGCGCATTCCCTTGATTCCCCCCTCTCCGTTATTTGCGTGACAATCGATGTGTTAACGGCCTGTAGCCAAATAACCATCGAAACGGCCGGGTTATATGCCATAACCCCCGCCGCTTCAATCGCTACCGCGCGTTAAATTGAAGAGAGAATATTAACATTGTTCGCAACATTGTTCTGCGTTCCGTCGTGACTTGGGTCAAGCAAACGCAATTAAATTTCGCCTGTTTTTCACTACTTATCGTTAAAATCTGCCGGTCATTTCACTTTTATCGAGCTTTGTCGTTTTTTTATACATATCACGTATTGCTAAAAATAAACGCGCTGGTAATCTGGCGGTGTTTTGCAGCAGTAAAAACAATAATCAGTGGCATGCTGGCCAGGTTGATTGCGCCGGCAGATAAATATAAGCAGGAATTATAATGAGCAAAATCGCGCTGTTGTTTGCGATGCTTGTTTCTATGCCGATGATCACGGCCTGCAGCGCCAGCGAGCAGGTACCCGACGCGCCGGTAGTTAAACAGCAATTATTGGGTTCGCCGGTCTATATTCAGATCTTCAAAGAGGAACGCAAGCTGGAATTGTATGCCAGAATGGGCAATGAATTCCGCCTGGTCAACACGTTCCCGATCTGTAATTTCTCCGGCGGGCTGGGTCCTAAACGTCGTGAAGGCGACTTTAAAAGTCCTGAAGGCTTTTATAGCGTTGACGCGCGCCATCTGAAACCCGACAGCAAGTATTATCGGGCGATCAATATCGGTTTCCCTAACGATTACGATAAGTCGCAGGGCTATTCCGGCGCTTATCTGATGATCCACGGCGAATGTAAATCGATCGGCTGTTACGCGATGACCAACACCTATATGGATGAGATCTATCGCTACGTCGAAGCCGCCTTCGCCTATGGCCAAAGCCGCGTCGACATCAGCATCTACCCGTTCCGCATGACCGAACAGAACCTGAAACGCCATGCGTCATCCAGCTATATCGCCTTCTGGCGCCAGCTGAAGCCGGGCTACGATTACTTCGCGAAGAACCGCCAACCGCCGACAATGGGCGTGGTCAATGGCCAGTACGTCTTGGGCCAACCGCTGATGAGCAGCGGCGGCATGATGACGCAGTACGCGTCAGCCAGCCCGACGCCCAACACCAACCCCTTCGCTCAGAACAAGCCGCTCACCGAAGTGAAATAACGCGAACTCGCCTGGCTCAATCTTGTGCCAGGTTTCGTTGGCGGTCAGCGGTTGGGTGGCAATCACCGTGACCACATCGTTCGGTGTGGTCTGTTGCTGAAAATCAATCTCCACGTCCTGATCAAGCAACGTCGCCTTGCCGAACGGCGCGCGGCGCGTGATCCAATACAGGTTGGTGGAACAATACGCCATCACGAAGCGCCCGTCCGACAACAGCATATTGAATACCCCTTTCTTGCGCAGCTGGCTCGCCAACAGGCCAATGTAGCGGAATACCGCCGGCCACTGGCTCGGGGTGCGCGGATATTTCAGCGCCAGCTGGTGCAGCAGCCAGCAGAACGCGTATTCGCTGTCGGTCTGGCCGACCGGGCGGAACGTGCCGGTATCCAGCTGGCGATAGCCTTTCAATTGGCCGTTGTGCGCATAGGTCCAGTTGCGGCCCCACAGTTCACGGGTGAACGGATGGGTGTTTTCCAACGCCACTTCGCCGCGGTTGGCCTGGCGAATATGGGACACCACCGCGCAAGACTTGATCGGGTAGTCCTGCACCAGGCGGGCGATCGGCGAGTTGAAGCTCGGCTGCGGATCCTTGAATGTACGGCAGCCGTTCCCTTCATAGAAGGTAATGCCCCAGCCATCCTTATGCGGCCCGGTGCGGCCGCCGCGCTGTACCAGGCCGGTAAAGCTGAAGCAGATATCGGTCGGTACGTTTGCGCTCATCCCGAGCAGTTCACACATCGCCAGCACTCCTTAACCACACTGACACAGGCTGTGCGGGCACGGCATACATGCGGCGCCCGCAGTCTTATTCATGGGGAGCCGCAGCCCCCCGAAGGCTATTACGCCTTAACCATCTCTTTTTCGATCAGCTGAATCAAGATGTGAATCGCTTTAATATGGATTTCCTGAATGCGATCGGCGTAACCGAAGTGCGGCACGCGAATTTCCACATCGGCGGAACCCGCCATCTTGCCGCCGTCCTTGCCGGTCAGGGTGATCACTTTCATCCCCTTGGCACGCGCCGCGTCGATAGCCTTGATGATGTTGCCGGAGTTGCCGGAGGTGGAAATGCCCAGCAGCACGTCGCCTTCGCGGCCCACCGCTTCCACATAGCGCGAGAACACATACTCATAGCCGAAGTCGTTGCTGACGCAGGACAGGTGGCTCACGTCCGAGATGGCAATCGCCGGGTAGCCCGGGCGGTTTTCGCGGTAGCGGCCGGTCAGCTCTTCGGCGAAATGCATCGCGTCGCAATGGGAACCGCCGTTGCCGCAGGAAATCACTTTACCGCCGGCTTTGAAGGAATCCGCCAGCAGCACCGCCGCGCGTTGGATGGCGTCGATGTTGGCGTCGTCATTGATAAATTTCGCCAGGGTATCAGCCGCTTCGTTCAGTTCACTGCGAATAAGGTCGTGGTACATGAGGAACCTCTTGTTATCGTCAAATCTTCCGTTCCGCAGTGTACCGGATCGCGGAAACAGCGAGAAGCATTCTCAGCCAAACAGCGCGTCGGTTAAGGAAGCGGAGAGGTTTTTGATGATTGGTGCTGTCAGTTTGTGACCTGAGTTGTAATTAAACTGTAAACGCATTGATAAAAATTCTGCCTTGTACTAAAACCTATTACATACACACAACAGGTCAGACCTCTTACTACTTCGGAGCTTCTTATGATGGTTCTTAGTATCGTCGTTTTCCTGGCTCTCCTCGGCGTGGTGTTCTACCACCGAGTGAACCTTACCCTCAGCAGCCTGATCCTGGTGGCGTACACCGCCGCCATGGGCGCGATCGGCCTGTGGAGCTTCTGGCTGTTGCTGCCGCTGGCGATCGTGCTGCTGCCGCTGAACCTTTCCTCTGTGCGTCGCTCTCTGCTCTCCGCGCCGGCGCTGCGCGCCTTCCGCAAGGTGATGCCGCCGATGTCCACCACCGAAAAGGAAGCGATCGACGCGGGCACCACCTGGTGGGAAGGCGATCTGTTCCGCGGTGCGCCGGACTGGAACAAGCTGCACAGCTACCCGAAACCGCGCCTGACGGAAGAAGAGCAGGCGTTTATCGACGGCCCGGTGGAAGAAGCCTGCCGCATGGCCAACGACTTCCAGATCACCCATGAACTGGCCGATCTGCCGCCTGAACTCTGGGCGTACCTGAAAGAACACCGTTTCTTCGCGATGATCATCAAGAAAGAGTACGGCGGCCTGGAATTCTCCCCTTACGCTCAGGCGATGGTGCTGCAAAAACTGGCCGGCGTTTCCGGCATCCTGGCGATCACCGTCGGCGTGCCAAACTCCCTCGGCCCGGGCGAACTGCTGCAGCACTACGGTACCGAAGAACAGAAAAACCACTACCTGCCGGGCCTGGCGCGCGGCGACGAGATCCCTTGCTTCGCGCTGACCAGCCCGGAAGCGGGTTCCGATGCCGGCGCGATCCCGGACGTGGGCACCGTGTGCATGGGCGAATGGCAAGGCAAGCAGGTGCTGGGCATGCGCCTGACCTGGAACAAGCGCTACATCACGCTGGCGCCGGTCGCCACCGTACTGGGCCTGGCGTTCAAACTGCATGACCCGAACCGCCTGCTGAGCGACAACGAATCCCCGGGCATCACCTGTGCGCTGATCCCAACCAGCACGCCGGGCGTGGAAATCGGCAACCGCCACTTCCCGCTGAACGTGCCGTTCCAGAACGGCCCGACCCGCGGCACCGACGTGTTCGTGCCGATCGATTACATCATCGGCGGCCCGAAAATGGCCGGCCAGGGCTGGCGCATGCTGGTTGAATGCCTGTCGGTCGGTCGCGGCATCACCCTGCCGTCCAACTCCACCGGCAGCCTGAAATCCATCGCCCTGGCGACCGGCGCCTACGCGCACATTCGCCGTCAGTTCAAAATCTCCATCGGCAAGATGGAGGGGATCGAAGAGCCGTTGGCGCGCATCGCCGGCAACACCTATGTGATGGACGCCGCCGCTTCGCTGATCACCTATGCACTGGTGCAGGGCGAGAAACCGGCCGTGCTGTCGGCCATCGTCAAATACCACTGTACGCACCGCGGCCAGCAGTCGATCGTTGACGCCATGGACATCGCCGGCGGTAAAGGCATCATGCTGGGCGAATCCAACTTCCTGGCTCGTGCTTATCAGGGCGCACCGATCGCCATCACGGTGGAAGGCGCGAACATCCTGACTCGGACCATGATGATCTTCGGCCAGGGCGCGATCCGCTGCCATCCTTATGTGCTGGATGAAATGGCGGCGGCGCAGAACAACGATCTGAACGCCTTCGATAAATCGCTGTTCGGCCACCTGGGCCACGTCGGCAGCAACAAGGTACGCAGCTTCTGGCTGGGCCTGACCAACGGCCGCACCAGCGCCACGCCGACCAAGGACGCGACCCGTCGTTACTATCAACAGTTGAACCGCCTGAGCGCCAACCTGGCGCTGCTGTCGGACGTTTCCATGGGCGTGCTGGGCGGCAGCCTGAAGCGCCGTGAGCGCATCTCCGCTCGCCTGGGGGATATCCTCAGCCAGATGTACCTGGCTTCCGCCGTGCTGAAACGCTTTGACGACGAAGGCCGTCAGAAAGAAGATCTGCCGCTGGTGCATTGGGGCGTGCAAGACAGCCTACATAAAGCCGAACAGGCGCTGGATGATCTGCTGCGCAACTTCCCGAACCGCTTTATCGCCGGCGCGCTGCGCTTCGTGGTCTTCCCGTTCGGCCGCGTGCATACCGCACCGTCCGATCGCCTGGATCATCAGTTGGCCAAGATCCTGCAGGTGCCTTCCGCCACCCGCAGCCGTCTGGGGCGCGGCCAGTACCTGACGCCGAGCGAGCATAACCCAATCGGCCTGCTGGAAGCGGCGCTGGCCGACGTGATGGCCGCCGAGCCGATTCACGAACGCCTGTGCAAGGCGGTCGGCAAAAACCTGCCGTTCACCCGTCTGGATCGTTTGGCGGAGCGCGCGCTGGAAGAAGGCAAGATCAGCGCCGACGAGGCGAAGATCCTGGTGAAAGCCGAAGAGAGCCGCCTGCGCTCCATCAACGTGGACGACTTTGCGCCGGATGCGCTGGCGGCCGCCAAGCCGGAAAAGCCGGCGGCGCAGTCTAAGCGCCAGCAGCAGACCGAAGCGGCTTAAGGTTCACTTCACGTATCCAAGGGGCGATCATCATCGCCCCTTTTTCTTTTGCTTTCATGACAAACTGCGCACCGCGCCGCAGGTTGACGCAACGGCGGATTTAACGGGAAGGAAGTTCGGGTAGACTGCGCAGCGGGTGCTCTGGATCTTTCTGTCCGGCGCCTTGGCAAAGGAGAGAAAGAGAAAGGCCCCGAGTCGATATTATCAACCCGAGGCCACTCTGATGCCTAGCAACATCAGGTTAGCCTCTTACCCGCCGCAAGGCAAGGATAGGGAGGTCAAAAATGCAGCAAAAACGGGTCGTGCTTAAACTGGTGATCGTCTGTATGACGCTGATCGCGTTCATCTGGCTCACCCGCGGTTCGCTGTGCGCACTGCGCATCAGGTTGGGAGACTCGGAGGTTGCGGCCACTTTGGCTTACGAATCCGAACGGTAAGGCAACCCAACGGCGGGGTTCGCCCCGCCCGTTGGCTGATGATGTCAGGCAGGATCCACGAGCACCCGCCTTTTCAGCCTTGCTGACGAATACGCGCCAACAGCGCATCGATATGCTCGATCTGCGGCGCATTGACGATCAGCGTGCGCCCCAAGCCCAGCGCATGACGCTGACAGCCGAGGCGCATGTCGGCGTCGGCGATGCTGTCCAGATCGGCGACGTGCGCCAGGCCGATAGTGCGCCGAATCAGCTCGGTACCGCAGTACCCTATCGCATCAGTCCAGACCTGCAGCAGGAACTGCTCGGCGTAACCCGGCGTCGCCAGCGCCGCATCGCGGCTTTGCTGATGGCACAGCGCCAGGAAACGATCGGCAAAGATCAGCCACAGCTCGCGCACATCCTGCAGACGCTGCTCGCGCCCGGCGGCGGCGTCGCGCGGCCCGAACAGCCCAGGCTGGCCGCAATAGTTGAGCAGCAGGTTGCCTAACGCAGTGCCGACATCAAAACCGATCGGGCCGTAGAAACCGAATTCAGCGTCGATCGCTTTCAATCGCCCTTCCGCCACGAAGATCGAACCGCTGTGGATATCCCCATGCAACAACGCCTCCGCCTTGCTGAGGAAGCGGTGTTTCAGGCCGGCGACCGCCAGCTTCAGCGGCGCATCCTCACGCAGCGCCTGCACCTGCGGCAACAGCGCCGCCTCGAACTGATTGCGCTCATGGTCGATATAGGGATCGGTAAAGAACAGATCTTCGGTGATCTGGCACAGCTCGGGGTTGGTGAAGCGGCTGACTTCCGCCTTTTTCTGCTGCGCCGGCTGATAAAAATCGGAGGTGTGAAACAACGTCTGCGCCAGGTATTCCGCCAGCTGCCCGGCCGCCAGCGGATGATAGTTCCCCTGCACCAGTTCACTGCGCCAGATGCGATGATCGGAGAGATCTTCCTGCACCATCACCGCCAACTCGGGATCGTGATGCAAGACTTTTACCGTATGCCGCGGGCAGAAACCGCCGTGGATCAACAGCGTTTCCGCTTCGATGCGCGCCCGATCCAACGTCAGCGGCCAGGATTCGCCCACGCAGCGCACGTAGGGCAGCGCCTGTTTGACGATCACCCGGCTCACGCCTTCGCGATCGCGGATCTTGAACACCAGGTTCAGGTTGCCGTCGCCGATCTCGTCGGCGCTGACCAGCGCCTGCGGATCGGCCACCTGCCCGTATTGGCGGGCGTATTCAACGGCATCGGCAGCCGTAAACGTACGATAAAGCGACATTCCCCAACCCCTCTGTTCTCTCTCGCTGCCCCCAGCGATTCTGTTTATTTAGACGTAAAAGCATTTGGACGTCTATACATCTGGAAGTCATGTTGGCAGAATAGCGTTTCAGATGCAATAACCTCGCAACAAGGAATTAACCGCCGATGCAAGCGCTTAACACCACCAGTTTGACCCTGCAGGACAACCGCCTTTGGATCCTCGATCAGCAAGCCCTGCCGCAGGAAAAGCGGTGGCGCGCTTGCGACAGCGTGGAGGAGTTGGTCGGGCACATTCACAGCCTGCGGGTGCGCGGCGCACCGCTGATCGGGCTGTCCGCCAGCCTGTTGTTAGCGCTGCTGGCGGAACGCGGTCTGCCGCGCGCCGAGCTGGAGCAGGCGCTGCACACGCTGCGCGCCGCCCGCCCGACGGCGGTTAACCTGATGAACAATCTGGATCGCATGAAGCTGGCGCTGGCGGAGCCTGACTGGGCGCCGGCGATGGTGAACGAAGCGCTGCGGTTGGTGGAGGAAGATCGCCTGCTGTGCGATCGCATCGCCGATCGCGGCGCTGGTCTGGTCAAGCCCGGCAGCCGCCTGCTGACCCACTGCAATACCGGCGGGTTAGCCACCGCCGGCGTCGGCACCGCCATCGGCGTGCTGCTGCGCGCCCACCAGCAGGGCAAGGTGCAACAGGTATGGGTCGATGAAACCCGGCCGCTGCTGCAGGGCGGCCGTCTGACCGCCTGGGAACTGGGCGAGCTGGGCATTCCCTATCGCCTGATCTGCGATTCGATGGCCGCCAGCCTGATGGCGCAGGGCCAGGTCGATGCGGTGTGGGTCGGCGCGGATCGCATCGCCGCCAACGGCGACGTCGCCAACAAGATTGGCACTTACAGCCTGGCGGTGCTGGCGCACTATCACAGCATCCCGTTCTACGTGGCCGCCCCGCACACCACCCACGATCCGCACTGTCCGGACGGCGCCGCCATCCCGATCGAGCAGCGAGCAGCAGCCGAAGTCACCGGCGTTTCAGGCAGCTTTGGCGCCTGCCAGTGGGCGCCGGCCGAGGCGCCGGTCTACAATCCGGCGTTCGACGTCACGCCGGCAAAACTCATCAGCGGGTGGGTGTTCGACAGCGGCGTGATCACGCCGCAACAGGTTGAAGCGGGGATTTTCCGGCGGACGCTGGGTTAACGCCCGCCGGTTAACGATCAGTCCAGACGCGGATAGGCATCGGCGATCTTGTCGCCGGTGAAATGCGCCACCCAGCCTTCCGGGTTGTCGAACACCCGGATCGCGGTAAAGTGCGGCGCCGAGCCCATATCGAACCAGTGGCGGGTGTTGGCCGGCACTGAGATCAGATCGTTCTTTTCGCACAGGATCTGGAAGATCTTGCCGTCCAGATGCAGGCAAAACAGCCCCGCCCCTTCAACGAAAAAGCGCACTTCATCTTCACCGTGCGTATGTTCGGACAGGAATTTTTCACGCAGCGCCTGGCGCTGTTCGTGGTCCGGTCGCATGCTGATCACGTCCCAGCTCTGGTAGCCCTTTTCCGCCACCAGCCGGTCGATCTCATGCTGGTAGGCGGCGATCACCGCCTCCGGCTGCGGATTGTCGCCCAGCTCGCGATCCGCCTGCCAACGCTCAAAGCGCACGCCGATCTGCGCCAGCTGGCGCTGGATTTCCTGCGCGTCGCGGCTCTGCCACAGCGGCTGCTGCGGCGCTGTATCACTGAAAATGGTCAATCCACTCATGAGACAAACTCCCCTAAATCGATGTGATCAAAACGGCTGACCTGTGGATGCCGGCTTTGTGCGTCCGCCTCATCGCGGATCAGCTGGCAGGTATGCCAGCCGGCGGCCTGCGCCGCGTCCAGCTCCTGGTGGATATCGGACAGGAACAGCAGTTCGTCGGGCGCGATGCCGATAGCCTGCGCAATGTTGCGGTACGACGCGGTTTCACGCTTGGCGCCGACGTGCGTGTCGAAATAGCCGCTAAACAGCGGCTGCAGATCGCCGGCGTCGCTGTGGCCGAACAGCAGCTTCTGCGCCTCCACCGAACCGGAGGAATAGACGTAAAGCTGCAGCCCCTGACGCTGCCAGGCGGCCAGCTGCCCCGCGACCTCCGGGTACAGATGCCCGCGGAAATCCCCTTCGCGATAGCCGCTACGCCAGATGATGCCCTGCAGCGCCTTGAGCGCGGTGGATTTGCGGTCTTCATCCATAAAGCGGTACAGCGCGGCGATCAGTGCGTCGAGATCCGCCTGTGGCTGGTCAATTTCAGCGCGCAGCGCCGCCAGCGGCGCGGCGACTTCGCTCTCCGTGGCGTGACGGCGAACAAAATCCGCCAGCCGTTCACGGGCATAGGGAAACAGCACCTGATGCACGAAGCGAATATCGCTGGTGGTGCCTTCAATATCGGTCACGATAGCGCGGATCATTTCGCCTCCAGCAAACGACGTTGCAGTTCGCACTGGAACAGGAATTCCAGCCCTTCGAGATGGCGGCGGGCTTCCGCCACCTGGCTTCCCCAGCAATAGAGACCGTGGCCGCGCACCAGAAAACCGTACTGCAGCGGCGTGACCTCGGCATAGGCCGCCACGCGCGCCGCCAGCCGGGGGATGTCCTGATCGTTATCGAAAATGGGGATCGCCACGCTGTCCAGGTGGCTGCGCTGGCCAGCGAGCGACTTTTGCATTTCGTACCCCTGCAGCACCAACGCATCGCCGCGTTCCACCCGCGACAACACGGTGGCGTTGACGGAATGGGTATGCAGCACCGCGCCAAGGTGCGGGTACAAGCGATAGAGCAGCGTATGCAGCCCGGTTTCCGCCGATGGCGTACGGCCGCTCGGCACGTGATTGTCAGCAATATCCACCCGCAGAAAATCGGCGGCGCTCAGGCTGCCTTTGTCTTTGCCGGATTCGGTGACCAGGCACTGGCGTTCGTCGAGGCGCAACGACATGTTGCCGCCGGTCGCTGGACACCAGCCTTTGTCGCCAATCCAGTGGCAGACCGCCAGTAATGCGGTAAGTTGCGGATTCTCCGTCATTGTTATCGTTTCCCGTTCGGTATAGCGGTCAGCAGGTGAGGCTTAGCCGGCTGCGCGACAGGCTAAGCACTTTTTCTCATTTAGCCATCTAAGCGTCTTGATTGCCAAATACTAGCATCGTGTTATATTGACGGCAATATAAGCGCCTGGAGTATTCACCTGCTATGAGCACTTCCGCATTGATTCCCGAAAGTAAACTGCCTGCCCTGGGCACCACCATCTTCACCCAGATGAGCGCGCTGGCGCAGCAGCATCAGGCGATCAACCTGTCGCAGGGCTTCCCCGATTTCGACGGGCCGGACTACCTGAAAGCACGCCTGGCCTGGCATGTCGCCCAGGGCGCCAACCAGTATGCACCGATGACCGGCGTGGCGGCGCTGCGCGAAGCCATCGCCGACAAAACTGCCGAGCTGTATGGCTGGCAGCCGGACGCCACCGCCGAAGTGACCGTCACCGCCGGCGCTACCGAAGCGCTGTTCGCCGCCATCACGGCGCTGGTGCGCCCCGGCGATGAGGTGGTCTGTTTCGATCCGAGCTACGACAGCTACGCGCCGGCGGTGACGCTGGCCGGCGGCGTACTCAAACGCCTCGCCCTGCAGCCGCCCGCGTTTGCCGTGGATTGGCAACGGTTCGCCGCCGCGCTGTCGCCGCGCACCCGCCTGGTGATCGTCAACACGCCGCACAACCCGTCCGCCACCGCCTGGCAGGCGGAAGACATGCAGCAGCTGTGGCACGCCATCGCCGAACGCGAAATCTACGTACTCAGCGACGAGGTTTACGAACATATCTGCTTCGCCAAAGGCGGCCACGCCAGCGTGTTGGCCCACCCGCAGCTGCGCCAACGCGCGATCGCGGTCTCCTCTTTCGGCAAAACCTTCCACATGACCGGCTGGAAAGTGGGTTACTGCGTGGCGCCCGCCGCGCTGAGCGCCGAGGTGCGCAAGGTGCATCAATACCTGACCTTTTCGGTCAATACTCCGGCGCAGTTGGCGCTGGCGGATAGCCTGCGCACCGAACCGGAGCACTGGCGACAGCTGCCGGCGTTCTATCGCGCCAAGCGCGATCGCTTTGTGCAGGCGCTGGCGAGCAGCCGACTGGAAATTTTACCCTGCGCCGGTACATACTTCTTGCTGGCGGACTACAGCGCCATCTCCGATCTGGACGATGTGGCGTTCTGCCATTGGTTAACTGAGCACGTGGGCGTGGCGGCCATTCCGCTGTCGGTCTTCTGTGCCGATCCTTTCCCTCATAAATTGATCCGGCTGTGCTTCGCTAAACAGGACGCCACGCTGGATGCAGCTGCGGAGCGGTTATGTCGACTTTAAAAATTACCCTGTTGCAGCAACCGCTGGTCTGGCGCGACGGCCTCGCTAACCTGGCCGCCTTCGACGCGTTGCTGGCGCCGATCGTCGGGCGCGATCTCATCGTCTTGCCGGAAATGTTCACCACCGGTTTTGCCATGGATGCCGGCGAGAGCGCCCTGCCCGAACAGCAGGTGATCGACTGGCTGCACGGCTGGGCGGTGAAAAGCCACGCGTTGATCGGCGGCAGCGTGGCGCTGAAAACCGCCGAAGGCGCGGTCAATCGCTTCCTGCTGGTGGAGCCGGGCGGCCAGGTGCATGCCTATGACAAACGCCATCTGTTCCGCATGGCCGGCGAACACCTGCACTACCAGGCCGGCAACCGGCGTGAAATCTTCGAGTGGCGCGGCTGGCGCATCCTGCCGCAGATCTGCTACGACCTGCGCTTCCCGGTCTGGGCGCGCTATCAGCAGGATTACGATCTGGCGCTGTACGTCGCCAACTGGCCGGCGCCGCGCAGCCGCCATTGGCAAACGCTGCTGGCGGCGCGGGCGATTGAAAATCAGGTGTATGTGGCGGGCTGCAACCGGGTGGGCGAAGACCCTAACGGCCTGAACTACAGCGGAGACAGCCTGATCATCAGCCCGCAGGGCGAGATCCTGGCGGATGCCGAGCCCGGCGCGGCCGCGCGGCTGGACGCCGAACTCTCGCTGGAAAACCTGCAAAGTTACCGCAGCGCCTTCCCGGCCTGGCGCGATGCCGACAGTTTTCTGCGTCTTGACTGATTAAACGCGGTCCCAGCCGGCGATCGTCAGGCAATAGGCCTGGATCGCCAGCGCTACGTCCGCCTGCCGCACCGCTTCAGCCGGATGATGGCTGACGCCGCCGGCGCAACGCACGAACAGCATGCCGACCGGCCATTGCGCCGCCACGGCGATGGCGTCATGACCGGCGCCGCTCGGCAGCGCCAGACTCTGCCCCTGTACCTGCTCGACGGCCGCCTGCCAGCGGCGCTGCAGATCACTATCGCAGGCGGTGGCGTCAATGCGGTAAAACTCCTCGCTGGCGAAGCGCGCTCCGCGGCGTGCGCAGATCGTCTGCGCCTGCGCCAGCAACATCTCCAACAGCGCCGCCAGCGGCGCATCCTGCGGGCCGCGCACGTCGAGCGTCAATCGCACTTCGCCCGGGATCACATTGGCCGCGCCCGGCAGGCTCTCGATGCAGCCGACGGTGGCCACCAGATGCGGATCGGCGGCGCGGGTCAACGTTTCAACCGCCGTTATCCATTCCGCCGCGGCCGCCAGCGCGTCTTTGCGCTGCCCCATCGGCACCGTACCGGCATGCCCCGCATCCCCGCTAAAGACACAGTTAAGCCGACGTGCGCCGTTGATCGCCGTCACCACGCCCAGCGCCAGGTCGGCCGCCTCCAGACATGGGCCTTGTTCGATATGCAATTCCAGATAAGCGCGGATTTCCTGCGGCGCGCGGCGCGCCTGCGCGATCGCCGTCGGCTCCAGCCCAAAGTCGCGCATGGCCTGCGCGATGCTCACCCCGTCCGCGTCAGTCTGCGCCAGCCATTCCTGCGGCCATTGGCCGGTCAAGCCGCGGCTGCCCAGCAACGTCACGCCAAAGCGAGCGCCCTCTTCGTCGGCAAAGCCGATCACCTCCAGCGCCAGCGGCAAACGGCGCCCCTGGCGGTGGTATTGCGCCACCGTTTCCAGCGCCGTGAGCACGCCGAGCATGCCGTCATAACGCCCGGCGTTGCGCACCGTGTCCAGATGCGAACCGAGCAGCAGCGCGGGGGCGCCGGGCGTTAGCCCTTCATAACGGCCACAGATATTGCCGACGCTGTCTTGCCACACCCGCATGCCGCTCTCGCGCATCCATTCGCCCACCAGAACGTTGGCGCGCCGATGTTCCGCAGACAAATAAAGACGCGTCAGTTTACCGGGCTCCGCGCTGATCGCCGCCAGCTCGTCACAGCGCGCCATCACCCGCGCGGCGGCCTGCTGCGCCTCCTGCGGCGTCATTCTGGCCGTCCTGCATCGTACAGCTTCCAGGCCGCCTGGAGGGCCTCCCCCTGTTGCGTGGCGAAGCCCAACCGGTTCAACACCGCCTCCAGCGCCGCCAGCGTTTGCAGCACGCAATCTTTGCGCGCGTTGTAGCCCATGGTGCCGATGCGCCAGATCTTGCCCTGCAGCGGGCCGAACGAGGTGCCGATTTCGATGGCGAAATCGTTCAGCATCATCTGCCGCACCTGCTCGCCGTGCACCTGCGGCGGGATCATCACGCCGAGCACGTTATTCATGCGGTGCTCGAGATCGCCGAACACCGCCAGCCCCATGCCTTGGATGCCCGCCAGCATCGCCGCGCCATGCAGCCGGTGGCGGGCAATGGCCTGATCCAGCCCTTCCTCGAGGATCACCCGCGCGCATTCTCGCGCCGCGAACAACATGCTGGTGGCTTCGGTATGGTGATTCAGGCGTTCCGGCCCCCAATAATCCATGATCATGCCGAGGTCGAAATAGTTGGAGTAGATCATCTCGTCGTCGCCGTCGGCATGTTCGGCGGTGCGGATCCCCTCCTCCACGCATTTGCGACGACGCACGATCTCTTCAAACTGCGGGCTGAGGGTGACCGGCGAACTGCCGGAAGGGCCGCCCAGGCACTTCTGCAGCCCGGCGGAGACCGCATCCAGCCCCCAGGCGTCGGTCTCCAGCGGGTTGCCGCCAAAGGACGCCGTCGCATCGGTATAGAACAGCACGCCGTGGCGGCGACAGATATCGCCCAGCTCATGCAGCGGCTGCAGCATGGTGGTGGACGTGTCGCCCTGCACCGTCAGCAGCAGACGCGGGCGCACCCGCTTAATCGCGTCTTCGATGCGATCGGCGCTGAACACCTCGCCCCACGGCGCGTCGATCGTGTGTACCTCGGCGCGACAACGGCGGGCAATTTCGCACAGCAGATGTCCGAAGCGGCCGAATACCGGCACCAGCACCTTATCGCCCGGACGAATGGCAGAAACCAGCAGCGCCTCGATGCCGGCGCGCGAGGTGCCGTCCACCAGCATCGTCCAGCGGTTTTC
The DNA here is from genome assembly GCF_022678525.1 of Serratia sp. PGPR-27. Taxonomy (NCBI): domain Bacteria; kingdom Pseudomonadati; phylum Pseudomonadota; class Gammaproteobacteria; order Enterobacterales; family Yersiniaceae; genus Serratia; species Serratia sp. PGPR-27. The sequence goes on from NZ_JALBYS010000037.1 coordinate 39,254, forward strand.
GGTGCGGAACAGCGCGCGATACAGCGCCATGACCTGATTCATGTAACCGGTCATTGCCGGATCGTACTGGCCGATCAGTTGGCTCGACATGGCGCGCAGCACGCGCGGATCGGCGTTGATCGGCCCCGGCCCCATCAACAGGCGCGCCGGCGGGTTAATCTGTTCGAACTGCGGAGTAGTTAGCATGTTATTTCCTTACCAGCTTAATAACTTGTCATTTTATTTGCCGAGATCAGGCTTCTGACAACCCGCGCACAGAAGCGATAAACTGTTTCAATTCCTGCGTTTGCGGATTGGCGAACAGCGTGCGGCTATTTCCCTGCTCCCACACCTTGCCCTGGTGCATGAATACCACCCGGTCGCCCACCTCGCGGGCGAAGCTCATTTCATGAGTGACCAGAATCAGCGTCATGCCCTCTCGCGCCAACTGTTCCAGCACCTTCAGGACTTCACCCACCAGCTCGGGATCCAGCGCCGAGGTGATCTCATCGCACAGCAACACCTTCGGTTTCATCGCCAGCGCCCGAGCGATCGCCACCCGCTGCTGTTGCCCGCCGGAAAGGTTGGCCGGCGCGTAATGCATGCGCTCACCCAATCCCACCTTGTTCAGCATCTGTTCGGCCAACTCGCGGCACTCGGCAGCGCTTTTTTTCAGCACCCGGCGCGGCGCCAGCATCACGTTTTCCAGCGCCGTCATATGCGGGAACAGGTTAAAGTTCTGAAACACCATGCCAATCGAGCGGCTGATTTCACGCGCCTGCGAATCGCGTTCGGTGATGGTCATGCCGCCCAGTTTGATGCTCCCTTCCTGATACCCTTCCAGCCCGTTGATACAGCGCAATAGCGTGCTTTTACCAGACCCGCTGCGGCCGATGATCGAGACCACCTGTCCCATGTCGATATCCAGATCCACGCCCTTCAACACATGATTCTGACCGTAATATTTTTGAACCTGATTAATGGTGATGATCGGCATGGCATTTCTTCTCCAGATAATGGCTGTAACGCGACAAGGGATAGCACATCAGGAAATAGCCCAACGCGACCAGACCAAACACCTTGAAGGGCTGATAAGTCACATTGTTCAGCATGGTGCCGGCCTTGGTCAGCTCGACGAAGCCAATGATCGACGCCAAGGCGGTGCCCTTGATCACCTGAACCGAGAAACCGACGGTCGGCGCAATGGCGATACGCACCGCCTGCGGCGTGATGACGCGCATCAGCGTCTGCGCGAAACTCAGCCCGAGACAACGGGCTGCCTCCCACTGACCTTTCGGCAAGGCGGCGATGCTGCCGGACCAGATATCCACCAGAAAAGCGCTGGTGAATAGCGTCAGCGCCAGCGCGGCCGCGGTCCATGGGCTGACGTCGACGCCGAACAGCGCCAGACCGAAAAACGCTAAAAACAGCTGCATCAGCAGCGGCGTGCCCTGAAACAGTTCCGCGTAAACGCGGACAAAACGCATTGCCCAGCGGCGCTTGCTCAGGCGCATCAACACCAGCGGCAGCGCCACCAGCGTGCCGCCGAAGAACGCCGTCAACGACAGCAGCAGCGTCCAGCGAGCCGCCAACAGCAGATTGCGCACGATGTCCCAATCGGTAAACGTCAGCATCAGTTTCGGCTCCCTAAAAAACGCCGCCCGGCGGCCAGCAACAGTTGACGCATCAACAGCGACAACAACAGATAAAGCAGCGCCGTCACCAGATAGACTTCAAAGCTGAGGAAGGTGCGCGACTGGATCAGGTTGGCGGCGAAGGTCAGCTCTTCGAACGAGACCTGCGACACCACCGAGGATCCCAGCATCACGATGATGCACTGGCTCACCAACGCCGGATAAATACGCTGCAGCGACGGCGGCAGTACGATGCGTAAAAAGGTCTGGCTGCGGCTGAGCCCCAACACGCGTCCCGCTTCCCACTGCCCCTTCGGCGTGACCTGAATGCCGGCGCGAATAATTTCGGTGCTGTAGGCGCCAAGGTTGATCACCATCGCCAGCAGCGCCGCCTGCCCGGCCGTCAGTTTCCAGCCCAGGCTCGGCAGGCCGAACACGATGAAGAACAACTGCACGACGAACGGCGTGTTGCGCACCACTTCGACGTAAACGCCCCAGAGGCGGCTCAGCGCGCCGGCCCGGCCGCTGCGGATCGCCGCGCCGCAAATGCCCAACGCAACCCCCATCAACGTCGCCAGCGCCGTCAGCGCCATCGTCGTCAGTAACCCCGCCAACAGCTCAGGCATGTAGGGCCAGAGCGAGGAGAAATTCAGCTGATAGGTCATCCGCCGCTCCCGTTATGCGCCAAAACCATCGGGCAGCGGCGCCTTCAACCATTTCTCCGACAGGCCATTCAGCGTCTTGTCCGCCAGCGCCTGTCCAATCAGCGCATCCACTGTGGCTTTCAAGGCCGGTTCTCCCTGGCGCAACCCCACGAAGCACGGCGAATCTTTCAACATGAACTTGGCGGCCGGCGCCTTGCCCGGATTCTGGCGCGCAAGGGCGCTCACCACCATGTTACCGGTGGCGATGTACTGCACCTGCCCGGAGAGATAGGCCGACAGCGTCGTGTTGTTATCCTCATAACGCTTGATCTGCGCCCCTTTAGGCGCGCCGTCGCTCAGCACCATATCCTCCACCGCGCCGCGCGTGACGCCGACGGTCTTGCCATCGAGCTGCGCCATGTTCGCCAACGCGCCGTCTTTCGGACCAAAGACCCCCAGGAAGAACGGCGCATAGGCGCGGCTGAAGGCTATGGTCTTTTCACGCTCCGGATTTTTGCCCAGGCTGGAGATCACCAGATCCACTTTATTGGTCTGCAGATAAGGCACCCGGTTGGCGCTGGTGACCGGCACCAACTGCAACTTAAGTTTCATCTTATCGGCCAGATAACGCGCCATATCGATGTCATAACCCTGGGGCTGCAGATCGGTGCCCACCGAGCCGAATGGCGGGAAATCCTGCGGCACCGCCACGCGCAGGACGCCGCGCTGCCGGATCTCCTGCAATTGATCCGCCATGGTCGGCGCGGCCTGCGCCAGCAAGGCGATCCCGGTGAAAACCGTCCACAGCGTTTTTTTGATGTTCATAGCGTATCCCCGATGGTGAAAAGATGAAACAAAAGATTCTTACACCACAACCTCTGCAACTAATGTGCCAATCGAAAATACGTCGAACCCATGCCTTAACTGGCGCTGATTAACGAGAAAAAAACCTGCCGGCCTCAGCGGGCCGGCGACGGAGAAAGGGAAGGCAGGCAGGCCAGAGCTGCACCAAAAATGTGCATCAGCACCAAAAAAGCGCCGGTTAGCGCGGTTCCAGTTCGTCCAAATCCTGATACAGACCGGCAATATGATGAATACGCGATCGCCCCTGCTCCAACATCTCATGCAGCAGGGCGTTGCTGAGCAGGTTACATAAGCTCATGGCGGCTGAATAGCTGTCGAAGGCGGAGACGCTGTCCAGCGAGGCGGCCAAATGCCAGTCCGCCAGCGGGATCAGCGCCTGCGCCTGCGGTTCGCAGATCAACAGCGTCGGCACCCGGCGAGTTTGCAGCTGCGTCAGTATCGCCTTGAGCTGACGCGGCCGGCGCCGAAACGCCACCACCACCGCCATATCCTGCGGCGCGAGATCGACCAGCTCCTCCGCCAGCGTCTGGCCGGGCTGCGGCATCAGCAGCACCCGCTCCCGCACCTGCATCAGCTGCTGACGCAGATGCATGGCTATCGGATAGCTGTTGCGAAATCCCAGCAGCGCGACCCGCCGCGCCCGCGCCAGCGCGGCGATCACCGCGCCGAATTGCTCCACATCGAGATGGCTCACCCAGTGCGAGAGGTTAGCCATTTCCTGCTTGTAATGCCGCGCCAGCAGCGTATTGCCCTGCACCGCATGCCTCTCGTCGGTCACCGGCATGCCGCTCTGGCGCAGGGTGCGCAGCTCAGCGCGCATGTCCTTGTAGCTGCGATACCCCAACCGCTTGAACAGCCTGCTGACCGTGGCTTTAGAAACCCCGCTCAAGCGCGCCAGCTCGGCGCTGTTGTAACTGATCAGGTCATCGAAATGATCGAGGATAAAGTCGGCGACGCGCTGTTCCTGCGGCGCCAATTGCGGATATTCGTTGCGCAGGCGTTCATCGAAGGGCTGCATCATCACTCTCGCTGTAACTTTTGTTTCACCGGAACATAGCACGCCCCGGCCCCTCACTGACAAGCAATTAATCGTCCTGATTAAAAGTGGAACGCCTCTTGCTTCTGTTATCCAAACGCTCACCTCAGACAAGGGCAGAAACATGATTAACAGCAATACCGCGCCACAGGGCATGGCGGTCACGCCACACCATCTCGCCAGCGAAAGCGCGCTGGCGGTGCTGCGCGAAGGCGGCAACGCCATTGAGGCGATGGTGGCCGCCGCCGCGACCATCGCCGTGGTCTATCCGCACATGAACGGCATCGGCGGTGACGGTTTCTGGCTGATCGTGCCGCCGCAGGGCGAGCCGCTGACCATCGACGCCAGCGGCGCCGCCGGCTCGCTGGCGACGCCGGCGCTGTACGCCGGAGAAAGCCGCATCCCGCAGCGCGGCCCAAAAGCGGCGTTGACCGTGGCCGGCACCGTCGGCGGCTGGCAGGAGGCGTTGGCCTATTCGGCCGAACTGGGCGAAACGCCGCTGCCGCTGTCGCGGCTGCTCGCCGACGCCATACGCTACGCCGCCGACGGCATTCCGGTCACCGCCTCCCAAGAGGCGGCGACGCGCAGCAAACGCCACGAGCTGGAGGAGTTCGCCCCCTTCGCCCGCATTTACCTGCCGCAGGGAAAGATCCCGCTTGCCGGCCAACGATTCTGCCAACCGCAGCTGGCCGATACGCTGCTCGCACTGAGTGAGGACGGGCTCGACAGTTTTTATCGCGGCCCGCTGGCTGAAAGCATGGCGGCGGACATGGCGATGTTGGGCATGCCGCTTACCGCTCAGGATCTGGCGAGTTATCGGCCATGCCGCCGTCCTCCGCTGCGCCTGGAACACCAAAAAGGTGAAATATTCAATCTGGCTCCCCCGACCCAAGGGCTGGTGTCGCTTGCCATCCTCGGGCTGACCGACCGCCTGCCGCTGGTCGGACAGAGCGAAGGCGCCGTGGTGCACGCCGTGGTCGAGGCCACCAAGCTGGCGTTCGATCTGCGCGACCGTTTCATCACCGATCCGCGCCACATGACGCAGGATCCGCAGGCGCTGCTGGCGGCCGACCATTTGGATAGGCTGGCCGGGCGCATCGACGGCCAAAAAGCGGCCGACTGGGGCCAGGGCAAAGGCCCCGGCGATACGGTCTGGATGGGGGTGATGGACAGCAGCGGGCTGGCGGTCTCCTTCATTCAGAGCATCTACCACGAATTCGGCAGCGGCGTGGTTCTGCCGAACAGCGGCGTCCTGTGGCAAAACCGCGGCGCCTCTTTCAGCCTGGACGCCGATCATCTGCTGGCGCTGGCGCCGGGCAAGCAGCCGTTTCATACGCTGAACCCGGCCGCCGCCCGGCTGTATGACGGACGCACGCTGATCTACGGCTCGATGGGCGGTGACGGCCAGCCACAGACTCAAGCGGCGTTATTCGTGCGGCATGTGGTGCAAGGGCTGCCGCTGCAGCAGGCGATCAGCGCGCCGCGCTGGCTGCTGGGGCGAACCTGGGGAGAAAGTTCGGACTCGTTGAAGCTTGAGGGGCGCTTTAACGCGGCGACCCTCGACTATCTGCGACAGCGCGGCCACGCCGTTGAACTGCTGCCGGCGTTCAGCGAAACGGTCGGCCATGCCGGCGCCATCGTACGCCACACCAACGGCATGTTCGAAGGCGCTTTCGATCCACGAAGCAACGGCAGCGCCGCCGGCTTCTGACTCTCTTGTTTATCGGGATCGCTTATGAACAATCAACACGCCGCCGATTGGGCGGCCTATATCCACCAGATGGAAACCGTGCTGGCCGTTGAACTGGACGATGTCCGCCGCCGGGAACTGTTGAAACAGATCGAACGCATCGCCGCGCTGGCCGAACCGCTGATGGCCTTACCGCTGGATCCGCGCCAGGAAATCGCAGGGGTATATCGCCCATGAACCCCTTAAGCGCCCTGTCGCTCGCCGAGATCCGTACGGCCCTTGAACGCGGCGCGCTCTCGGCGCGCGAGATCGTCCGGCATACGCTCGATCACATCGACCGTCAGAATCCCGCGCTGAACGCCTTTACGCACATCACCCGGGAACGCATGCAAAAAGAAGCCGATCGCCTCGACCGTTCGCGCGCGCTTGGGCAAACGCTGCCCGCTTTGGCCGGCATTCCCTATGCGGTAAAAAACCTGTTCGACGTCGCCGGTGAAACCACGCTGGCCGGCGCCCGCTTGTTCAGCGAGCGGCCACCGGCCGGCCGCGACGCCTGGGGCGTCTCCCGGCTGGCGGATCAAGGCGCGTTGCTTTGCGGCATGTTGAACATGGACGCCTACGCCTACGGTTTCACCACCGAGAACAGCCATTACGGCGCCACCCGAAACCCGCATGACCTCGGACGCATCGCCGGCGGCTCTTCGGGCGGCTCGGCCGCAGCGGTGGCTGCCGGCCTGGTGACCTTTTCGCTCGGCAGCGACACCAATGGCTCAATACGCGTGCCCGCCTCGCTGTGCGGCATTTATGGTCTGAAACCGACCTTCGGCCGTCTTTCGCGCAGCGGCAGCCAGCCGTTTGTCGACAGCCTGGATCACATCGGCCCGTTCGCCCGCCGGGTGCACGATCTCGCGACGGTGTATGACGCGATGCAGGGCATCGACGCCGGAGATCCGTTCCAGAGCGATCGGCCGATTACCCGCACCGAAACGTTGCTGACGCAGGGCAGCCAGAACCTACGCTGCGCCGTGTTAGGCGGCTATTTCCTGCAATGGTGCAATGATGACGCCAAAGCCGCAGTCAACCAGGTGGCGCAAGCGCTGGCAGCCAGCGCCGAAGTCGAGCTGCCGCAGGCCGAGCTGGCTCGATCGGCGGCCTTTATCCTCAGCGCCTCAGAGGGCGGCCATCGCTATCTGCCGCAGTTGCGCAGCCAACCCGAACGCTTCGAGCCACTGTCGCGAGAACGACTGCTGGCCGGCGCCATGCTCCCCGCCACCTGGTATTTGCAGGCACAGCGCTTTCGTCACGCGTTTCGCCGGCAAGCCGCGCCGCTGTTCAAGCACTGGGACATTTTGATCGCCCCGGCGACGCCATGCAGCGCCACGCCGATCGGCCAGGAAACGATGCGCATCAACGGCGTCGATCTGCCGATCCGCGCCAGTATGGGCCTGCTGACGCAGCCGATTTCCTTCCTTGGCCTGCCGGTCGTGACGGTTCCTTTGAAAAGCGCATCCGGTCTGCCGATCGGCCTGCAACTGATCGCCCCGCCGTGGCGCGAAGATTTGGCGCTGCGCGCCGCCTATGCGCTGGAATGCGCCGGCATCGCCACTTGCGTCTGCAAACAGGAGTAATCAATGAACAATGAACATATCGATCGGCCGGCGGTGCTGGCGGAGGTCAACGCCGCCTTTTACCGCTATGAGCAGGCGTTAATCAGCAATGACATCGATGTGCTGGACGAGTTGTTCTGGCACGACGCGCGCACGGTGCGCTATGGCGCCACCGAAAGCCTCTACGGTATCGACGAGATCCGCGATTTTCGTCAACGGCGCCCGGCCAACGGACTGGAGCGGCTGTTGGAAAACACCCAAATCACGACTTTTGGTGAAGATATGGCGGTAGCCAGCACGGAATTTCATCGGCCGGGCAGCAATCGCAGGGGGCGGCAAATGCAAACCTGGGTCAAACTGCCCTGTGGCTGGCGCATCGTAGCGGCGCACGTCAGCCTGCTCGACGCGCCTTAGCCTTCACAGGGCTCCAGGCGGTAGAACCCATGATGCAGTCGCGCGGCGACAGCGGCCGACTCAGCACCAGTAGGCCATAAAGTTAACGGTAGCGCGGTCCAGATCGCGTTCGCCGATCAGATAACGGCGCAGGGTTTTCACCGCCGAAGACTCGGCCGCCACCCAGGCATAGAAAGCGTTGCCGCCCGCCGCCCGCTCCCACAACACCTCATCGCTCAGGCTGCTTTCCGCCAGAGACTGCGCTTGCGCGCACGCCGAAGCGGGAATATCCACCCGCTGGCGCACCGCTTCCACCAGCAACGTGCCGTGCGCCAACTGGCGGCCCACATCGCGCGGCAGCCAGTAAACCTCGGCGAACGGGAAGCGGGTCAAATCCAGGCAATCCCCCGCCTGCGGCACTTCGAAGAACGCCTGCACGCGCGGCGGATTGGTCTGCTGCGCCAATTGCTCCAGAATGCCCATCGCCGCCGGCACGGCCGTTTCATCGGCGATCAACAGCGCCTGCTGCAACTGCGCCGGCGGCGCCCATTCGTAGCCGCCGCTGTCGCCGTCGAAGTCAGCGTTGGGGGCGACGGTCTGGATGGCATCACCCGGCTCGGCGTGAGTCGCCCAGGCGGAGGCCGGGCCGTTCACGCCATGCAGCACGAACTCGACGTCCATCTGATTCTGCTCACGGCGCAGCGCACGCAGCGTATAAGTGCGCATCACCGGGCGTCGCTCTTTGGGGATCGCCATGTAATCGCCATACCAGTCCGGGCTATTGGCCAACTGCGGGATCTGGCCGTCCGCCGCCGGGAACAGCAGTTTGATGCGCTGATCCGGCGCTTCCAACTTCATCCGATGAATATCCGCACCTTCAAACACGCAGCGCACCAGCGAAGGTGAAATCAGCGTTTTGCTTTTCAAGGTGATATCAAAAATTCTGTAGCTGGCGGACATGTTCTCGATTCTCCGGCAACGGCTGTCGCTTGAACGTATGGCCGATCGGCTGCCGTGTTGACGGCGTGGGTTGCTCGATCGCGCAGTGGGTAAAATGTTAATAAAACTAATTAATTACGTTAATGTATCGCAAAAAATCATATCATGATTTTATTGATAACAAGAAACGTTATTGATAAAAGAATCATTCTCAAAAATAACGCAATAACAATATCACCTGGGAAATAAATAACGATGAAACGCAAACACCTTTGGGTTTTGAATCCTTGTCTGCTGGCGATGCTTGCGCCAACGGCTTGGGCAGAAGATCAGAAAGCCGGCGCCGAAGAGCAGATGGTGGTCTCCGCCAGCCGTTCACACCGCAGCACGGCGGAAATGGCGCAGACCACCTGGGTGATCGAAAGCCAGGAGATCGAACAGCAGGTTCAGGGCGGCAAAGAGATCAAGGACATGTTGGCACAGCTGATCCCCGGCATGGACGTCAGCGGCCAGGGCCGCACCAACTATGGCATGAATATGCGCGGCCGCTCGATGATGGTGATGATTGACGGCGTGCGCCTGAATTCATCGCGCAGCGACAGCCGCCAGTTGGATTCGATCGATCCGTTCAATATCGATCATATCGAGGTGATTTCCGGCGCGACCTCGCTGTACGGCGGCGGCAGCACCGGCGGCCTGATCAATATCGTCACCAAAAAAGGACAACAGGAACAGCAGGTCGAGTTGCAGGTCGGCGGTAAAACCGGCTTTGGCGGCCATAACGATCACGACGAGAACGTGGCGGCGGCGGTCAGCGGCGGCAACGACAATGCCTCTGGGCGCCTGTCCGTTTCTTACCAGCGCTATGGCGGCTGGTATGACGGCAAAGGCAATGAGGTATTGATCGACAATACCCAAACCGGCCTGCAGTATTCCGATCGCCTCGACGTGATGGGCACCGGCACCCTCAACATCGACGATCATCAACAGCTGCAGCTGACCACCCAATACTACAAAAGCCAATCCGACGGCGATCACGGCCTGTTCCTGGGAGAGAACTTTGCGGCGGTGACCGGCAATGCCAAGGCATATAACAGCGGTAACTTAAACTCCGATCGCATCCCCGGCACCGAACGACATCTCATCAACCTGCAGTATTCCAACACTGATTTCCTCGGCCAGGATTTGGTGGCGCAGGTCTACTACCGCGACGAAACGTTGACCTTCTACCCGTTCCCGACGCTGGCGGGCAAAGCGCCGAACTATTACGTCAGCAGCATTGGCGCTTCGCAGCAAAAAACCGATTTCTACGGTGGCAAGCTGACGTTAAACAGCAAACCTGTCGACGCACTGACGCTGACTTACGGCATTGACGCCGAGCATGAAAGCTTCAACGCCAACCAGCAGTTCTTCAACCTGGCGAAGGCTCAGCAGTCGGGCGGCATGACGCTGGAGAACGCTTACAGCACCGGCCGCTACCCGAGCTATACCACCAGCAACCTGGCGTCGTTCCTGCAGGCCAGCTACGACATCAACCCGATCTTCACCCTGAGCGGCGGCGTGCGTTATCAGTACACCGAAAACAAGATTGATGACTTCGTCGGTTATAACCAGCAGCAGGCAATCGCCACCGGCGCCGCGACGTCCGCCGACGCTATACCGGGCGGGAAAACCGACTACAACAACGCGCTGTTCAATGCCGGCCTGCTGGCGCACCTGACCGAGCGCCAGCAAACCTGGTTCAACTTCTCTCAGGGCTTTGAGATCCCGGATCCGGGCAAATATTACGGTAACGGCACCTACGCGTTGAACGGCGGACATTACCAGTTGCTGAAGAGTGTCAACGTCGGCGACTCCAAGCTGGAAGGCATCAAGGTCAATGCCTACGAGCTGGGCTGGCGCTATACCGGCGATAACCTGCGCACGCAAATCGCCGCCTACTACTCGCTGTCCGACAAGAGCATCGCCATCAACAAAACCGACATGACCATTAACGTCAATGCGGATAAGCGGCGCATCTATGGACTGGAAGGGGCAGTGGACTACTTCTTTGAAGACAGCGACTGGAGCGCCGGCACCAACTTCAACGTTATCCGCTCCGAAACCAAGGTCAACGGCGAATGGAAGAAGCTGGTGGTCGATACCGCCAGCCCTTCGAAAGTCACCGCTTATGTCGGCTGGGCGCCGGGCGACTGGAATCTGCGTTTACAGTCGCAGCAAACCTTCGACGTGTCGGACGATGGCGATTACACCAAGGCCAATTCCACCCAGGGCCGCAAAATCGATGGCTACAACACCCTCGATTTCCTCGGCAGCTATACCCTGCCGGTAGGGAAAATCAGCTTCAGCGTGGAAAACTTGCTGGACAAGGAATACACCACCGTTTGGGGCCAACGCGCGCCGATCCTGTACAGCCCGACCTACGGATCGCCTGAGCTGTACAGCTATAAAGGCCGCGGACGCACCTTCGGCTTGAACTATTCGGTGTTATTCTGAGAATAAGGGGCCGGTCTGCCGGCCCCGTTCATTGGGCCGCGCCGTTTTTCAGAGAACGGAAACGACGAAGCCCTGAGTTATCGCTAACTCAGGGCTTCTGAATAGTGGCGGAACGGACGGGGCTCGAACCCGCGACCCCCTGCGTGACAGGCAGGTATTCTAACCAACTGAACTACCGCTCCGCGCCATTCCCTCTTGCGGGGGAACGAGGCGCATATTACGGACGCCTCTCGGTTCCGTCAACGCCTTTTTCTCCGCAAATGAACCGTTTGCACAGTTTTTCAACGAAGATTCATCCGGTGAGGTTTTTTCACGCAAAAACGCCGTTATTCCGCCGGCGCTCCGCGCCACAGGCAGCTACCGCCCTTCTTCGCCACCAGATCCAGACGCGCCTCATGCGCCTTCACTTCTTCGTCGCTGGCGTAGACCACTTTCATCGCCGTCGCCGGGCGGACAATGCGCTGTATTTCTTGCGCGGCGTCATTTTGCTGGGTATCCCCCTCCATCTGGAACGCTATCGAGGTCTGACCGCCGGTCATCGCCAGATAAACTTCCGCCAGGATCTCGGCATCGAGCAATGCGCCGTGCAGCGTACGCTTGCTGTTGTCTATCTCATAACGGCTGCACAAGGCATCGAGGTTGTTGCGCTTGCCCGGGAACAGGCGACGCGCCATCAACAGGCTGTCGGTGATGGTGCAGAAGGTCTCGGTCTTCGGGATGCCCTGCTGCAACATGCGGAATTCGTGATCCATAAAGCCGATATCGAACGCCGCGTTATGGATCACCAGCTCGCCGCCGCGGATAAAGTCGAGGAATTCCTCGGCAACCTGATCGAAGGTCGGCTTGTCGGCCAGGAAGTCGTCGCTGATGCCGTGTACGCCGTAGGCTTCCGGATCCACCAGCCGATCCGGCTTGATGTATACGTGGAAGTTGCGCCCGGTCAGGCGGCGGTTAATCACCTCCACCGCACCGATTTCGATGATGCGGTGCCCTTCGTAGTGCACCCCAAGCTTGTTCATACCGGTAGTTTCGGTATCGAGGACAATCTGTCTGGTGGTTGTAGAGATCATATTGCAGTGCTCACAGCGCTCGTTTATGTCAGACTTGGCTTTTATAAAACTGATAGGAAGAGTCTACCAGAGATGCTCAAACAGGTAGAAATTTTCACCGACGGCTCCTGCCTTGGCAACCCCGGCCCCGGTGGCTACGGCGCGATACTGCGCTATAAGCAGACGGAAAAAACCTTCAGCGAAGGATTCCGTCTGACCACCAATAACCGCATGGAAATGATGGCGGCGATCGTGGCGCTGGAAGCGCTGACCGTGCCCTGCGCCGTGACGCTCAGCACCGACAGCCAGTACGTGCGCCAGGGCATCACCAGTTGGATCCATAACTGGAAGAAACGCGGTTGGAAAACCGCCGACAAAAAACCGGTCAAAAATGTCGATCTGTGGCAGCGGCTGGATCAGGCCATTCAGCGCCACGAGGTGAAATGGGAATGGGTCAAGGGCCACGCCGGCCATCCGGAGAACGAACGTTGTGACGTGCTGGCGCGCGAAGCGGCCGGTAAACCGACGCAGGAAGACGTCGGTTACCAACCGGAAGCCTAAGGCAGCTTGCGATAGCTCTTGGTCGCGCCCACCGCGCGGCTGAGAGACGGCTTTCTCGCCCCCAGTTTCATCGGCGTAGGCGTCAGCGGCAAGGTGCGCTTACGCGCCACAATCACGCTCATGCAGCCCAGCGCCGGCAAATGGGTGCATAAAAATTTGCCGCCCTTGCGGTGCCACGGCAGTACGTGAAAACGCGCCTGGTGCAACACCTCGTAATTCAGCAGGCTGAGCCAATCCAGCAGCCGCATCTGGGTAAACATGCGGCTGACATAGGGCTGGCGACGACGCAACCCGGGCGCCAGCTTGCCCAACCCCAGCAGGCTGAACGGATTGAAACTGCTGATGACCAACCAGCCGTCGTCGATCAACACCCTGTCCACCTCACGCAGCATGCGGTGCGGATCGTCCGCATAGGACAGCGTATGCGCCAACAGGCAGGCATCTACCGACTTGGCGGCAAACGGCAGTTGATAAGCGTCGGCGACCACCTGCAGCCCCTCCCCCTCCAGCCCTACGTTAACCTGATGGGAGATTGCGCATTTATCCGTGGCTAGCTCGGCGCTGAGCATGCCCATCTTCAACAGATGGAAACCGAACAGCTTGGGCCACCAGGGTTGCAACTGCCGCTCGAGCGCTTCACGATAGTACTCCCCCCACGGCAGCTCAGCCCAGGACTGCGGGCCGGTGAGCTTTTGTAGAGTATGGGCTGGTTTCATGATTTATTATCTTCTTTCAAGCCGTTGCCAACGAGAGGTACACCATGAATCTTATCAGCATTCCCGCCTTCCAGGACAATTACATTTGGTTATTGGATGACCGACAGGGGCGCTGCATTATCGTCGATCCGGGTGAAGCGCGGCCGGTGCTCGAGGCGTTGCAGCGCCTGCAGCTGGCGCCGGCGGCGATCCTGCTGACCCACCATCATCACGATCACGTCGGCGGCGTGGCGCAGATTGTCGCGCAGTACCCTGGCCTGGCCGTCTATGGGCCGCAGGAAACCGCGGACAAAGGCGCCAACCACATCGTCCATGACGGCGACACCTTTGATATCGATGGCCGCCAATACAGGACTATCGCCGTTCCCGGCCATACGCTGGGCCATGTGGCATTCTATAGTGCCCCTTATCTGTTCTGCGGCGACACCATTTTCTCCGCCGGCTGCGGCAGGCTGTTTGAAGGCACCGCCAAACAAATGTACGACTCATTTCAACAACTCGCGCAACTTCCCGATAACACCTTAATTTGCTGCGCGCATGAATATACTCTTTCAAATCTTAAGTTTGCGCGGGCTATTTTGCCGGAAGATCGAGAGATTGAAACATATCAACAACATGTTGAAGCGTTAAGGGCAAAAGGCCAAGCCAGCGTGCCGACCACATTGCAATTAGAGCGCAAAATTAACCTGTTTTTACGTTGCCATGACACTGATTTACAAAAGAAATTAGGCTTTAATTCACCACCAAAAAGCCTTCATTCAGTTTTTTCCGAATTACGCCTGCGGAAAGATAACTTCTAAGCTTTTAGTTGTGTTATTTGGCGAAGCAAAGTATTATTGCTCGTCTTTTAAGCAACTACATTGACACACACATGAAGGCTAAAGCGATATTTCTCGCCTCGGTCTTGCTAGTGGGTTGCCAGTCGTCCAGGCAGGACGCACCGGCGCCAGAACAGCATGCACAGAGTTTGTCTTCGGCTGGTCAAGATGGTGAAGCAGGAGAGTACACAGCAAATGGCCGAGCGAGCTCGGCGCGGTGGTTGGATAACAACAGTCCCGCCGCGCAACAGGACCTGTGGAACTTCATTAGCGACGAGCTGAAGATGGAGGTTCCGGAAAATTCCCGGATCCGTGATCAGAAAAGAAAGTACTTAAAAAGTAAGAGCTATCTCCACGATGTAACATTACGGGCAGAGCCGTACATGTACTGGATAGTCGGGCAGATTAAGAAACGTAATATGCCGATGGAACTGGTACTGCTACCCATAGTGGAGAGCGCTTTTGACCCACACGCCACGTCAAGTGCCAACGCCGCAGGGCTATGGCAAATCGTGCCGCAAACGGGTCGCAATTATGGTTTGAAAAACAATCAGTGGTATGACGGCCGACGCGATGTCGTCGCCTCGACAACCGCTGCGCTTAACATGATGCAGCGCTTGAACCGCATGTTTAACGGCGACTGGTTACTGACCGTAGCCGCCTATAACAGTGGTGAAGGCCGCGTGATGCAAGCGGTGAAGGCAAACAAACGCCAGGGTAAGCCAACCAATTTCTGGGCATTGTCGCTTCCGCGTGAAACGTCAATCTATGTCCCGAAAATGCTGGCGCTGAGCGACATCATCAAGAACAGCAAGAAGTACGGCGTGAAACTCCCGAAAACGGATGAAACCCGTGCGCTGGCGCGTATCGATGTCGGACAGCAGATCCAGCTGACTCAGGCGGCTGAGATGGCTGGGCTTTCAGTCACCAAGATGAAAGCGTATAACCCAGGCTACAAAAAAGGCGTTACGGCACCCAACGGGCCCCATTACATCATGGTTCCCAAAGGACATGCCGAGCAACTGAAAGACTCGCTGGCCGATGGCCAGATCGCCGTGACTCAGCCAACGACGCAGTTGGCGAAGAACAGCGGTTTGACCGGTGGCAGTTCGTATAAAGTGCGCTCCGGCGACACCTTATCGGGCATTGCCAAACGGCTGAACGTTAAGACCAGCGATTTGCAGAGTTGGAACAACTTACGCGCCAAGAGCGCCATAAAAGTTGGGCAAACCCTGCAAGTGGCCAGCAATACTGGCAGTAACAGCAGTATCACCTACCAGGTTCGTAAAGGTGATTCGCTCGCCAGTATCGCACGTCGTCACGGCGTCGATATTAACGACGTGATGCGTTGGAATTCAACGCTCGCCAAAGGCAACCTGCAGCCAGGTCTGAAGCTGACCCTGTTTGTCGGCAACAAGCTAACGCCGGATACTTAAATGTTCGGCACAAAAAAAGCACCCTTCGGGGTGCTTTTTTATTAGCTGCGATTCACCATACCGGCGAGTCTTTCTCCGGATGAAACTCCACCAACAGCGGGTTGTGATCCGACGCGCTGGTCACCAGCACCGACGCCTCCACCACCCCCAGATTGCGGTAAAATACGAAATCCAGTGGACGACCGAAGGCCTTGCGGCGATGGTCGTCGGTGAAACTCACCTCGCGCAGCGCCATCTCTCCGGCGAAGTCATACAGCGCATTGATGCGCTTGCGGCTCCAGGCGTTGAAGTCCCCGGCCATGATCACCGGCCCCCGGTGACTGGCGATCTGTTCGCCTATCGGCCCCAACTGCTTGCTGTAGACGTCGACGCCCAGGCTAAAGTTCACCGCATGGATGTTCACCACCATCAACAGCTCGCCGTTGTACAGCGGATAAACGGTGATCAGGGCCGACTTGGACAGCCGCAGCAGCGGCTCTCGCTCGCGCAGCGGGCAACAGTAAACAGGATGAGCGGCCGCCAGCGTCATCACGCCGGAAGGGTGCTGCGGTAGCACAAAGGCCGGCACCTGATCGGCCGCCAGATAGTTGGCGGTAGCGTAGCTCACCAACTCTGGCGTGGTTTGCGCCTCTTGCAACAATACCAGCTGCGCGTCTTTGCCATGGTTTTTCAGCACCGAAAGCCAGTCGGCTCGCTGCTGTTTGAAAATATTCCACACCATAACGCGCAAGGCGCCGGTCGTCGGCAGCGCCGCCCCTGGCGGCAACGGCTGGTTAACGGCGCCAGGAAAGATTCGCTCAACTGGCTGACCTGCAACATACCTCATTGCATAAGTTCGTTTCGGCACGCGATTCGCCTATTACCCATTAACATGAAAACTGGCGATGAACACTCGCCAACGATGAATTGATTATACGCCTACCCTGCATAGAGGGCATGGCTTTTGCGGGCATCACCTTTTCAGTTATAGGGGCCGCCTGCAGCGATTTCAATCTTCTGACGGTATAGCTGTGTAAAGGTGAGGGGTAATAGGTGAAAAATGCGAAAAGGCCCGCAAAATGCGGGCCAGGCAGCAAGGGTTTTACGAATTAAGCCGTTTGCAGCTGAGACTTTTTATCCAGGCGGCCACTGAGGCTAACCAGCAACAATGCAACCACCACGATCAGCGCGCCAATCCAGGGGGTCTGCGCCAGCCCCAGTGAGGCAACAGTCTGGCCGCCAATCACCGAGCCGAGCGCAATGCCGATGTTGAACGCCGCGATGTTGAGACCGGACGCCACATCCACCGCATTTGGCGTGTATTGCGCGGCTTTCTGCACCACATACACCTGCAGCCCCGGCACGTTGCCGAAAGCGAACACGCCCATCACAATCACCGTCAGCAAAGCGGCAATACTGTGGCTGGCGGTAAACTGGAACACCAGCAACAAAACGGCCAGCGCGGCAAAGATAAAGCTCAACGCACGCACGGCCCCATGACGATCGGCCAGCTTGCCTCCCCAGATGTTACCCACCGCCACCGCGACGCCATAAGCCAACAGTATCCAGCTCACGGTCGGAGCAGAGAAGCCGGCCAGTTCCTGCATCATCGGCGCAAGGAAGGTAAAGGTCGTGAAGACCCCGCCGTATCCCAATGCGGTAATCGCGTAAATCAGCAGCAGACGAGGATGAGTCAGCACTTTCAGCTGTTCCCGCACGCCGGCGCTGCCCTGGTTCTTGATATTGCTCGGCACCAGAATAATGCTGGCCAGCGTGGCGACAGCGCCAATCAGAGAAACGGCCAGGAAGGTCTCACGCCAGCCAAACTGCTGGCCGATGAACGTCCCCAGCGGTACGCCGGTCACCAGCGCCACCGTCAGGCCACCAAACATGATGGCGATGGCGGAGGCCGCCTTCTCTTTCGCCACCAGGCTAGTGGCGATAGTGGAACCGATAGAGAAGAACACGCCGTGCGCCAGGCCGGTCAACAACCGAGCCACTACCAGCGATTCATAACTGGGTGACTGCCAGGCTAGCAGGTTGCCGAGAGTGAACAGCACCATCAGGCCAACCAGCAGCAGTTTGCGCGGTATACGGCTGGTCAGGGCCGTCAGCACCGGCGCGCCAATGGCTACGCCGAGGGCATAGATAGTCACCAGCAACCCAGCGGACGGTACAGTCACTCCCAACTGCTCCGCGATAGTCGGAATCAACCCGACAATCACGAACTCGGTCGTGCCGATAGCAAAAGCGCTGATGGTTAAGGCAAGTAATGCGAGTGGCATTTTTTACTCCGAAATAGCATTCAAGTTGATGACGGCTATTATCGGCCTATGCTTAAATGATAAAAATGCTCAAAATTTCAAATTAACTTTGCCATTGGAGCAAAAATGAAAGCAAACTCAGACGAGCTGATCACCTTTGTCACCGTCGTGGAAAGCGGCAGTTTCAGTCGGGCGGCTGAACGCCTGGAACAAGCGAATTCCGTGGTTAGCCGAACGGTGAAAAAACTGGAAAGCAAACTGGGCGTTACGCTGCTCAACCGCACCACGCGCCAAATCAGCCTGACTCAGGAAGGAGAGAATTACTTTCGCCAGGTGCAGAAGGTACTGAACGATATGGCCGCGGCAGAAAATGCGCTGATGGAAAGCCGTCAACGCCCGCAAGGCCTGCTGCGCGTCGACGCGGCAACGCCGGTGGTGCTGCACATGCTGACGCCTTTAGTGGCGGAGTTCCGCGAACGTTATCCTGAAATGTCGTTATCGCTGGTGTCTTCGGAAAACTTTATCAATTTGATCGAGCGAAAAGTGGATATTGCGATCCGCGTAGGCGAACTGACCGATTCCACGCTGAAAGCGCGCAAACTGATGACCAGCTACCGGCATGTGCTCGCCTCCCCCGCCTATCTGGCGCAGCACGGCACGCCGCTAACGGTAGAAGATCTTGCACATCACTGCTGCATCGGCTTCAACGACCTGCCCAGTTTGAACCGCTGGCCACTGGCTTGTTCAGATGGCAGCCAGTTGGAAATCGCTCCCGGCTTGACCACTAATAGTGGAGAAACCCAGCGCCATCTCTGTCTGCATGGCAACGGTATCGCCTGCCTGTCGGACTTTATGAGCGACGAAGATATCAAACGTGGAGATTTGGTTCCGATTCTGGTGGAAGCGACACTGCCGGTCGCCATGCCGATCAACGCGGTTTATTACAGCGACAGCGCCGTTAGCAACCGTCTGCGCAGCTTTATTGATTTTGTGAGTGAATACCTGAAACGATAAAAAAGGCGCCCTGATGGACGCCTTATGCTAACCACTGCGAGGAAAGATTAATCCCAGTTTGGCGCCAGGCCTTCCGGGTTAACCAGACGGCCGTTGCACTCCAGTGCGGCGATCTGCGCCATATCTTCGTCGGTCAGCATCAGTTGCTGTGCCAACAGGTTGCTCGCCAGGTTTTCACGTTTGGTCGAGGAAGGAATAACTGCATAACCCAGCTTCAATGCCCAAGCCAGGACAACCTGTGCAGGAGTTGCATTGTGACGAGCGGCGATGCTTTTAATCGTTTCATCCTGCAGCGCTTTGCCATAGGCCAACGTCATGTAAGAGGTGATGGCGATGCCGTGCTGCTGCGCGAATTCTACCACCTTGCGGTTCTGCAAGAACGGTGACAGCTCGATTTGGTTGGTGGCGATTTCATCGGCGCCAATCGCGTCAATCGCTTGCTGCATCAAGTCGATAGTGAAGTTAGATACGCCAATTTGGCGAGTCAGCCCCAGCTTTTTCGCTTCCAGCAACTCAGCCATAAATTCGGCAACTGGCACTTCGTCGTTGGGTGACGGCCAGTGGATCAGCGTCAGATCAACGTAGGAGGTTTGCAGTTTTTTCAAGCTTTCTTGCAGGCTTGGGATCAGTGTGCCTTTCGCCAGATTCGCGATCCAAATCTTGGTGGTGATGAACAGGTCTTCACGTTTCACGCCGCTGGCAGCGATAGCCTGGCCAACAGCCGCTTCATTTTCATAGATCTGCGCGGTGTCGATAGTGCGATAGCCCAGCTCAAGTGCAGTGCTGACAGAATCGATAACAACCTGATCCTGAAGGCGGAAAGTACCTAAACCAAATGCAGGGATGCTCATAATGTTTTCTCTCATTAACAGGTAGATGTGGTATGAGGAAGATTATGGCAACTTTTTTATTGATCAAAAACGCCTGGTTCGGCATAAGACTTTTGATCTAAAGGCAATAATATGGAGAAAGGCGAGGCGGTAAAGAGGAACAATTCCAGTCTGAAAAGCGCAAAATGCAGATATGAAAAAGCCCTGAGTCGAAACTCAGGGCTTATCAATTAAGTGGCGGAACGGACGGGGCTCGAACCCGCGACCCCCTGCGTGACAGGCAGGTATTCTAACCAACTGAACTACCGCTCCACCGATTCTTTTACGTTGTATCTTTCGATACCGGCAATATCGCGCTCTGCGACTTGCGCATTACCAGTCGTCACACTGATAACGTTTATTTGATGCCTGGCAGTGTCCTACTCTCGCATGGGGAGACCCCACACTACCA
>NZ_JALBYS010000038.1:0-56210 GCF_022678525.1 Serratia sp. PGPR-27
CTGGTACATGGTGCTCGGCGCGCGTGACCTGCAGGATCGCGGCAAGGTGCTGCTGTTTCGTTCCAGCGATCTGCGCGACTGGCAAGCGCTGGGAGAGATCGCCGGTTCCGGACTGAACGGCTTAGAGGAATTCGGCTACATGTGGGAGTGCCCGGACCTGTTCTCGTTGGACGGCGACGAGGTGTTGATCTGCTGTCCGCAGGGGCTGACGCCGCAGCCGGAACGCTATCTCAACCGTTATCAGGCCGGTTATCTGCTCGGCAAGCTGGATTACCGGCAGGCGGCCTTCAGCCACGGCGAATTCCGCGAGCTGGACGCCGGCTTCGAGTTCTACGCGCCGCAGACGACGTTGGCGGAAGATGGCCGCCGCCTGCTGTTCGGCTGGATGGGCGTGCCCGAGCAAGATGAAGAAGCCCATCCGACGCGCCGTTACGGCTGGATCCACACCATGACCTGCCCGCGCGAACTGTCGCTGCGGCATGGCCGCCTCCACCAGCGCCCGGCGCGCGAGCTGCAACAGCTGCGCGGTGAGCGAGCAGGCTGGCAAGGCCGCGCCGATAACGCCCCCGCCTATGCGCTGGGGGCCGCGGAGCTGCAATTGACGCCGCAGGGCCCGTTCAACGCAACCTTTGGCGACGCGATGACGCTGAACTGGGACGGCGAAAGGCTGCGGCTGACGCGCGCTTCCCTGACCGACGGCCGGCCGGAGCACCGTTACTGGCGCGGCCCGGTCACGCATCTGCAACTGCTGTTCGATCGTTCCAGCGTGGAGATTTTCATCAACCACGGCGAGGCGGTGATGAGCGCACGCTACTTCCCGGCGGATGAGCCGCAACTGCGGCTGTGCGGGAGCGCGCCGCTGGCGTTGGAATACTGGCCGCTGGCGCCATGCATGCTAGAATGACGCATCCTCCGATGACTTCAGATGGCGTCAGTGAAAAAAAATAAACGCATTACCATCAGTGACATCGCCACGCTGGCCGGGGTGTCGAAATCGACCGCCAGCCTGGTGCTGAACGGCCGCAGCAAGGAATACCGGGTGTCCGACGACACCCGCGATCGCATTCTGGCGCTGGCGCACGAACACCATTATCAGCCCAGCATCCACGCCCGCTCTTTGCGCTCCAACCGCAGCCACACGCTGGGGTTGGTAGTGCCGGAGATGACCAACTACGGTTTTGCGGTGATTTCGCGCGAGCTGGAAACGCTGTGCCGCGAAGCCGGCCTGCAGCTGTTGATCGCCTGCACCGATGAAAACCCGGCGCAGGAGATGATGGCGGTGAACAGTCTGGTGCAGCGGCAGGTCGACGGCTTGATTGTCGCCTCCAGCCAGCTAAACGACGCGGAATACCAGAAGATCAATGTCGGACTGCCGGTGGTGCAGATGGACCGTCTGATCGCCGGTTCCGAACTGCCGCTGGTGATCACCGATTCGGTCAACTCGACCGCCGACCTGGTGGAAACGGTCGCGCGCCAACATCCGGATGAGATCTATTTTCTCGGCGGGCAGCCGCGCATTTCGCCGACCCGCGATCGCCTGGCCGGCTTCCAGCTTGGCCTGGAGCGGGCCGGCGTAACGTGCAAACCGGAATGGATCATCAACGGCAACTATCACCCCAGCTCAGGTTACGAGATGTTCGCTCAGCTTTGCGCACAGCTGGGGCGGCCGCCCAAAGCGCTGTTTACCGCCGCCTGCGGCCTGTTGGAAGGGGTGTTGCGTTATCTGACTCAGCATCAGCTGATGGAGAGCGACATCCACCTGTGCAGCTTCGACGATCACTACCTGTTCGACTGCATGACGCTGAAGATCGATACGGTCGCACAGGACTGCCGGGCGTTGGCGCAACATAGCTTCGACCAAGTCACCGCACTGATCGACGAGCGGCCGCTGGAACAGAACGCGCTTTATCTGCCGGGCCGTATCCGCTGGCGCCATGCCGGTTCCCGGGCTTTGTTGGCCGAAGAGTGATATCTCTGAACCAGTAAAAAAGGGCGCCGAAGCGCCCTTTTCTGTTTCATCAGCCCGCTATTTGGCGGCGCCTTCCATGCCCACCAGCCCCACTTTCAGGTAGCCGGCTTTACGCAGGGTGTCCATCACGCTCATCAGCGTTTCATAGTCCACGCTCTTGTCCGCCTGGAAGAAGATGGTGGTTTCTTTGTTAGCCTGGGTGCGTTGATCCAGCACCGAAGTCAACTGATCGGCATTCACCGGCTGATCGCCGACGTAGAGCTGTTTGTCGGCCTTCACCGACAGGAACACCGGTTTTTCCGGCCGCGGCTGCGGCTTGGCGGAGGAGGCCGGCAGATCGACGCGGATATCTACCGTTGCCAGCGGCGCGGCCACCATAAAGATGATCAACAGCACCAACATGACGTCGATAAACGGCGTCACGTTGATTTCATGCAGTTCGCCGCTGTCGTCCAGATCTTCATTTAAGCGCATCGCCATGTCTCACCCCGCCCGCAGTTGGTGCGCGTGCTGTGAGCGCTTGGCTTCCGCCGTCGCGGCCAGATCCAAATCACGGCCCTGCAGCAGCAAGACCTGCGCCGCCACGTCGCCCACCTGCGCGCGGTGGCCGCTGATGACGCGAGCGAAGATGTTGTAGATAACGACGGCAGGGATCGCCGCGACCAGACCCAGCGCGGTCGCCAGCAGCGCTTCCGCGATGCCCGGCGCCACAACCGCCAGGTTGGTGGTCTGCGAATGGGCGATGCCGATGAAGCTGTTCATGATGCCCCACACGGTGCCGAACAGGCCGACGAACGGCGAGATGGCACCGATGGTGGCGAGGAAGCCGTTGCCGCGGCCCATGTTGCGACTGTAGGCCGCCACGCGGCGCTCGAGGCGGAAGCCGGTGCGCTCTTTGATGCCGTTGTTGTCGTTGGATTCCGCAGACAACTCCAGCTCATTTTGCGCGTCGTTCAGCAATACCGCGCTGACGCTCTCCGGACCGAAGTTTTGCGCCAGTTCGGAGGCTTCATCCAGCGAGCGCGCTTCGGCCAGCGCCAGCTGTTCGCGGCGCAGACGGCGCTTGGCGCGCAGCAGTTCGCTGCCTTTGGAGAACAGAATGGTCCAGGTCACGATCGAGGCCAGCACCAGGCCGATCATTACCGCTTTCACCACCGCGTCGGCGTGCTGGTACATGCCCCAAACGGACAGGTCCATGCCGCGGGTTTCCGGTGGCTGGATCGTTGGCGCCGGGTTCACCGGCGTGATGCTCTCCGGCGCGGCGGCTGCAGCAGGTGCAGGCGCGGTGGTCGGCGCAACGCTTTCGGCAACGGCCGGATTGCTCGCCGGCGCGGCCTGCGCGCTGCCGGCCAGCCCTACGACCAGCACCATAGATGCCATCAGGCTGCGGCCGAAGGCCTTGCCCCACTGCGCCCGGCCCTGGCCGAACGATCCTTGATTTAAATTCTTGCCAGCCGTTTTCACGCTGTGCCTCCACCCATTACCGATCAAAATTAAGGAATAATTCAGCGTGCGATCATATCAAACCAACCGGGGATTGATAGTGGTTCTCATTATTATTTACCAAATAAACGAGAAAATTTTAGCCAGCCCCGTTACAAAGCGCCAATCTGTGTCCGTTCACCGCCAAATGCCCCTTTTATAGGGTGATTTCGTTACTTTTATCCCACAACGGCGCAACAAGACCACGCTGCCGAACGGCGCCTCAGCCGAGGAATGGACTTCTCTGTTCCCACTCGGCAGAAGGATTACGCGAGAAATGCGTGACCGGCAGCCAATTATAGCCGTTTCTATATCTGGAAGTTAAAACGTCTGGATGGCTATATTAACTCATGTTAACGTAAGGGCTATCGTAAACGGGCACGTGCAGAGCAACCAGAGGTGAGCCAGGTACCATGACGTCAAAACATATCGAAACCGCGCTGATCGGCGCCGGCCGCGGCAAACGCTACACCCAGGGCTCCGTCAATCCCGTCACGCAACGCGCCTCTTCTTTGGTCTTCGACTCCGTCGCTGCCAAAAAACACGCCACCGCGCAACGCGCCCACGGCGAGCTGTTTTACGGCCGACGCGGCACCCTGACCCACTTCGCCCTGCAGGATGCGATGGTGGAGCTGGAGGGCGGCGCCGGCTGCGTGCTGTACCCCTGCGGCGCGGCGGCAGTGGCCAATGCGATCCTGTCGTTCGTCGGCGCCGGCGATCACCTGCTGGTCACCGGCTCTGCGTACGAGCCGACCCAGGATTTCTGCACCCATATCCTCGGCCGCATGAACGTCAGCACCACCTATTTCGATCCGCTGATCGGCGCCGACATCGCCAAACTGATCCAGCCCAATACCCGCGTGGTGTTCCTGGAATCCCCCGGCTCCATCACCCTGGAAGTGCAGGATATCCCGGCGATGGTGCAGGCCATTCGCGCCGTGGCGCCGGACGTGGTGATCATGATCGACAACACCTGGGCGGCGGGGGTGCTGTTCAAGGCGCTGGATTTCGACATCGACATTTCTATTCAGGCCGGCACCAAATACCTGATCGGCCATTCCGATTACATGCTTGGCACCGCCGTCGCCAACGCGCGCTGTTGGGATCAACTGCGCGAGTACTCCTATCTGATGGGGCAGATGGTGGATGCCGACACCGCCTACATGGCGAGCCGCGGCCTGCGTACCCTGAGCGTGCGGCTGAAGCAGCACGAACGCAGCAGCATCGAGGTCGCCAACTGGCTGGCGGCGCGGCCGGAGGTGGCGACGGTC
The DNA here is from genome assembly GCF_022678525.1 of Serratia sp. PGPR-27. Taxonomy (NCBI): domain Bacteria; kingdom Pseudomonadati; phylum Pseudomonadota; class Gammaproteobacteria; order Enterobacterales; family Yersiniaceae; genus Serratia; species Serratia sp. PGPR-27. Next base: position 4,723 of record NZ_JALBYS010000038.1, read on the forward strand.
AATCATCCGGCCCTGCCGAGCTGCAAGGGCCACGAGTTCTACCGCCGCGACTTCAGCGGCTGCAACGGGCTGTTCTCTTTCGTGCTGAAGGAACGGCTGGACGATACGCAGTTGGCCGCTTACCTGGATAACTTCAGCCACTTCAGCATGGCCTACTCCTGGGGCGGCTTCGAGTCGCTGATCCTGGCCAACCAGCCGGAAGAACTGGAAGCGATCCGCCCGGCGGGCGGCGTCGATTTTTCCGGCACGCTGGTGCGGTTGCATATCGGCCTGGAGAACGTCGAAGACCTGATCGCCGATCTGGCGGCCGGCTTCGATCGCCTCAACGGCGTGCGCTAAGGCGGATTCCGATAATTTTCTTCGTCTCGTTTAATGTCGGCTTAAGCTATTAGCGGTACACTAACCGGGTAACTGTCAGATACGGTAACCGCCGCATCCTGGAGAATGTGACCCCGGGCGCAACCGGCATGCAACAGGACATAAAATGGATGTATTACGAGAGATTATTCATGCGCTTTGGCAGCAGGACTTTATCGCCCTCGCCGATCCAAGCGTAATTTGGGTGGTTTACGCCGTACTTTTCACCACTCTGTTTTTGGAAAACGGACTGCTGCCCGCCTCCTTCCTTCCCGGTGACAGCCTGCTGCTGCTGTCGGGCGCGCTGATCGCCAAAGGCGTGATGGGCTTTGCCCCCACCCTGCTGATTCTGACCGCCGCCGCCGGTCTCGGCTGCTGGCTGAGCTATATCCAGGGCCGCTGGCTGGGCCACACCGGCCTGGTGAAGAGCTGGCTGCTGCAACTGCCGGCACAGTACCACCAGCGCGCGCACAACCTGTTCAACCGCCACGGGCTGACGGCGCTGCTGATCGGCCGCTTCCTCGGTTTCGTGCGCACCCTGCTGCCGACCATGGCCGGCATTTCCGGGCTCAACAGCTCTCGTTTCCAGGTGTTCAACTGGCTGAGCGCGGCGATCTGGGTCTGCGCGCTGGTCGGCCTCGGCTACGCGTTCAGCCAAATCCCTCTGGTGAAACGCTACGAAAGCCAGGTGATGACCGGCCTGATGCTGCTGCCGCTGCTGCTGCTGTTTGTCGGCCTGCTGGGCGCCATGCTGGTGATCTGGCGTAAAAAACGCGCCGCCTCTTCCTGAATCGGGCGCGCTACAGCGCCTTCTCGACCAACGCCAGACTGGCAGGCAGTTTGCTTACCAGCGTATCCACCGCCAGCCGCACCTTCAGCGGCAGGTGAGGCGTGTGCGGCCACACCGCATGCGCTTCAAAGGCGGCGCCCGGCCGATCGCGCAGCAAGCGCACCAGCGCCCCGCTCAACAACTGCTCACGCACCAGCCAGCACGGCAGCCAGGCGATGCCGAAACCCGCCGTCGCCGCATCCGCAATGGCCTGCAGGTCGTCCATTTGCAGCCGGTTGTTCGGCATCACGTCCTGCGGCTTGCCGTCGCTATCCAATACCAGCCAGCTGCGCCGCGCGCCGGCGCGCATATAGGTCACCGCCTCATGCTGCGACAATTGCTCGATGCTGTGCGGTTCGCCGCACCGCTGCAGATAGGCCGGCGAGGCGCACAGCGTCATACGGTGATCGCCGATTCGGCGCGCCACCAAGCCGCTGCTGTTAGCCAGCGTACCGTTGCGGATCGCCATATCGAAGCCGTCCTCAATCAGATCCACCACCCGATCGCTGAACGACAGCTCCAACTCCAACCCAGGATGCTCGCGCGTCAGTTCGGTCAGCAGCGGCGCAATGCACATGCGGCCAAACAGCACCGGCATCGACACCCGCAGCCGACCGCTGACCTGCCGCTTGCCCGACTCCAGCAGCGTTTCCGCGCCACGGATCTCCTCCAGCGCCCGCAGGCAGCGCTCGTAGAACAGCGCACCGTCGTCGGTCAGGCTCTGGCTGCGCGTGGTGCGATGAAACAGCCGCACCCCCAGCCGCTGCTCCAACCGGGCGATAGTTTTGCCGACCGCCGAACGCGAAAGATGCAGCCGACTGGCCGCCACTGCAAAACTGCCCGCCTCCACGGCGGTAACGAATACCGAAATGCCGCTCAACCGATCGCTCATGATTTGTCGCTCTGAAAGAAACAATCTGCGGAAATCTTATCGCCACTGGCGAACCTTCATCAACGATATTATCGGCAGGTCTGTTAATCGCTGACTTTGGAGAACATCATGACCAATACAATGCAACGCTGGACGATGAGCGCCCTGGGGCGTGAGCACCTGCAGCTGAGCGCAAGCGCCATCCCACAGCCGGGGCCGCACGAAATCAGAGTGAAAGTGAAGGCTATCTCACTCAATTACCGTGACAAACTGATGATAGAAAGCGGCATGGGGCTCACGCTGCCGCAGCCGTTCACGCCCGCCTCGGACATGGCCGGCGAGGTCGATGCCATCGGCCCCGGCGTCAGCCGCTTTCAGCCCGGCGCGCGCGTCATTTCCACCTTCAGCCCCGGTTGGCTCGACGGCGAGCAAAAACCCTACGGCGATGCGCGCCGGGTGCCTTACCACACCCTCGGCGGTTTTTATCAGGGCGTGCTGGCGGAATACGTGATTTTGCATGAAGACTGGCTGGTAGCGGCGCCGGCGTCGCTGGACGACGTCCAGGCCAGCACCCTGCCGTGCGCCGGGCTGACCGCCTGGTTCGCGCTGGTGGAACAAGGCAAACTGCATGCCGGCGATACGGTGCTGGTGCAAGGCACCGGCGGCGTGGCGCTGTTCGCGCTGCAGATCGCCAAAGCCCACGGCGCGGAGGTCTATGTCACCTCCGGCAGCGATGAAAAGCTGGCGCGAGCCCTGGCATTGGGCGCCAATCATGGCATCAACCGGCTGGACGGCGATTGGGTGGAGGCGATTTATGCGCTGACGCAGGATCGCGGCATCGACCATGTGATCGACACCGTCGGCGGCACCAACCTCGGCAACTCGGTGCGCGCCGTGGCGGTGGGAGGACGCATCTCGGTAATCGGCATCCTGGAAGGCAACGAGATTTCCGCTCCCGCCGGCCCACTGCTATTAAAATCCGCAGTGATTCAGGGCATCGGCGTCGGCCACCGCCGCGCGCTGGAAGACCTGGTGCGCGCCGTGGACGCCGTCAACCTGCAGCCGGTGATCGACCAGGTATACCGCTTCGATCAGCTGTCTCAGGCGTTGGATCACCTCGATCGCGGGCCATTCGGCAAGATCGTCTTAACCCCATAAACGCGGCTCAGCCCTCCAGCAGCAGCGGGTTGGCCTCGCGCAGCCGGGCGACTTCATCGCTCGGCGTCATGCCGAACAGCCGTTTGAACTCGCGGCTGAACTGCGACGCGCTTTCGTAGCCGACGCGGATCGCCGCCGTGCTGGCCTTCAGACCGTCATGAACCATCAACAGGCGCGCCTTATGCAGCCGGTACGACTTCACGTACTGCAGCGGCGAAGTGTTGGTCACCGCCTTGAAGTTGTGATGGAACGCCGAGACGCTCATGTTGACCTCGCTGGCCAACTGCTCGACGTTGATGCTGTCGGCATACTGATGTTCGATACGCCGCAGTGCCTTGGCGATCTGGCTGAAGTGGGTATGCCGATTGACCAACTCCTGCAGCGACGCGCCGCAGGCGCCGCGCAGCACATAATAGAGAATCTCCCGTACGATCTGCGGCCCAAGCACCCGGGCGTCGAGCGGATTGGCCATCACGTCCAGCAGACGCTCGGTGGCGCACAGCAACTCTTCCGTCATTTCCGCCAGGTTCACCCCGTTGCTCTCCGCCCGCGGTTGCATCAGGTAGTCGTCATCGCCGATGTCGATCAGCAAGTCCTGCAGCATTTGGGTATCGATATTGACCGCCAACCCAACCAGCGGCAGTTCCGGGCTGGCGAAGGTTTCGCATTCAAACGGCAGCGGCACCGTCATCAGCAGGTAGTTGCGCGGATCGTATTGGAACTTCTTATTGCCGCAATAACCGACCTTGTGCCCCTGAAAAACGATGACGATCCCCGGTTCATACATCACCGGCTGACGCGGGCTGTGGCGATCGACATACAAAATCTTCACCCGCGGCACCGGCGACGGCGTGTAGCCGTTGCCGCTGGCGATAGCCATCGCCTGGCGCGCCATGCGGCTGCGCAGCGCATCGATTTCAATCACGGAAACACCCTCTTACAGTCAGAACGATTCGGCATAAATCATAATTTAAAACTCGCCATTTCTACACTGACTTGTAGGAATAGGCAAGAACCAAACAGGAATGTGCATTGTGCGTTGCCGCCCGGTTCCTGACAATACGGGCCAGACACCTTTGCGCCGCTTTGGCGCCCGCCTGACAGAAAGAGAGAAATCAACCATGCACAACTTCATTCTGCATACCCCAACCAAAATCCTGTTCGGCAAGGAGCAAATTGCCGAAGTGGCCAGCCAAATCCCGGCGGACGCGCGCATCCTGATCACCTACGGTGGCGGCAGCGTGAAGAAAAACGGCGTGCTGGATCAGGTGCATAGCGCGCTGGCCGGCCGCGACGTGCGGGAGTTCTCCGGCATCGAGCCGAACCCGACCTACGAAACGCTGATGAAAGCGGTCGAGGTGGTGAAAGCGGAAAACATCGATTTCCTGCTGGCGGTCGGTGGCGGTTCGGTGGTTGACGGCACCAAGTTCATCGCCGCCGCCGCCCGTTATACCGCCAGCAGCGACGCCTGGCACATTCTGCAGACCGTCGGCAGCCACATCGCCGACGCGGTGCCGATGGGCTGCGTGCTGACGCTGCCGGCCACCGGCTCCGAGTCCAACAGCGGCGCGGTGATCACCCGCAAAAGCAGCGGCGACAAGCAGCACTTCTTCTCACCGCTGGTGCAGCCGCGCTTCGCCGTGCTGGATCCGGTGGTGACCTACTCGCTGCCGCCGCGCCAGATCGCCAACGGCGTGGTCGACGCCTTCGTGCACACCCTGGAGCAGTATCTGACCTATCCGGTCGACGCCAAAGTGCAGGATCGCTTCGCCGAAGGCCTGCTGTTGACCCTGCTGGAAGACGGCCCGCGCGCGCTGGCCGAGCCGGAGAACTATGCGGTGCGCGCCAACGTGATGTGGAGCGCCACCATGGCGCTGAACGGCCTGATCGGCGCAGGCGTGCCGCAGGACTGGGCGACCCACATGCTGGGCCATGAGCTGACCGCCATGCACGATCTCGACCACGCGCAAACGCTGGCCATCGTGCTGCCGGCGCTGCTGCACGAGAAGAAAGCGCAGAAGCGCGAAAAACTGCTGCAGTACGCTGACCGCGTCTGGGGCCTGCGCGAAGGCAGCGAAGACAGCCGTATCGACGGCGCCATCGCCGCCACCCGCGCCTTCTTCGAGCAGATGGGCGTGCCGACCCGCATGGCGGATTATCAGCTCGACGGCAGCAGCATTCCGGCGCTGCTCGACAAGCTCCATCAGCACGGCATGACCGACCTGGGGGAGCATCAGGACATCACCCTGGACGTCAGCCGCCGCATTTATGAAGCGGCGCGTTAATCGCAAAACGGCGATTTTTTGCTAGGCTTTAGTCTCCGCCAGCCATTTTTCGCCGCATCCTGCGCCCGGCCGATCACCGGGCGCAGTCGGGCGCTTCAGCGCCGCCGATCGTTTCGCACCACTCGTCTTACCGCTCATTCGCAGGGAGAGCGGGGAGAAAATAGCCCTCCCGCCACCGCTGAAATTAGGCTGGCAAACCCGGCAACCGCCCATTTTGCCAACTAGAATTTATCTATAGCCGTTTCGGCGCCGCAGGCGCCGCAATCCGTACACAAGGAGATGCGCATGACAACGCAACAACCCATCATCAAACTCCACGATGGTAATCTGATGCCGCAGTTGGGTCTCGGCGTTTGGCAGGCGAGTATTGAAGAGACCACCCGCGCGGTGAGCAAAGCGCTGGAGATCGGTTACCGCTCCATCGACACCGCCGCGATCTACAAGAACGAGGAAGGCGTCGGCGCCGCGCTGCAGTCCAGCTCGCTGCCGCGCAGCGACCTGTTCATCACCACCAAGCTGTGGAACGACGATCAGGGCGATCCGCTGGCGGCGCTGGAAACCAGCCTGGAAAAACTCAAGCTGGACTATGTGGATCTGTATCTTATCCACTGGCCGCGCCCGCAGCAGGATCAATACGTCTCCGCCTGGCGCGAACTGATCAAACTGCGCGAGCAAGGCCTGGTGAAAAGCATCGGCGTTTGCAACTTCCATACGCCGCACCTGCAGCGCCTGCTGGATGAAACCAACGTGGCGCCGGTCGTCAACCAGATAGAGCTGCACCCGCTGCTGCAACAGCGCCAGCTGCGCGCCTGGAACGCCACGCACCATATCGCCACCGAATCCTGGAGCCCGCTGGCGCAAGGCGGTGAAGGCGTGTTCGACCAGCCGCTGATCAAGACGCTGGCCGAGAAATACGAGAAAACCCCGGCGCAGATTGTGGTGCGCTGGCACCTGGACAGCGGGCTTATCGTCATCCCGAAATCGGTCACGCCGTCGCGTATCCGCGAAAACTTCGAGGTATTTGATTTCAAACTCGATAAGGACGAGCTGGGCGAGATCGCCAAGCTGGATGTCGGCAACCGCCTGGGGCCGGATCCGGATACCCTGTAACCCCCTCAAGCCCTCTCCGGCCGGAGGGGGCTTTTCCTTCCCGCACATTGCTCCTTTGCGCCGCCTGACGTTATGATGACGACGCCGGAGGCTCCAGCCGCCGGTTCACGCCGTTAAAAAAACAGACAAGCACGGAGCACCATGAAATTCTCTTTCTCACACGGGTCACGGCTGGGCATGCTTTGCATCATGCTGGTGCTGGCGGGTTGCGCCGGCAAGAAACAGCGCGTCAGCTACGATCGCCACGCCTTCGACAGCGCCATCAAAGACGCCGCCAGCGAATACGGCGTGGACGCCAAGCTGATCACCGCCATGATCCAGGTGGAGTCCGGCTTCAACCCTTCCGCAGTGAGCAGATCCAATGCGATCGGCCTGATGCAGCTGAAAGCCGATACCGCCGGCTGCGATGCCTATCGCTACAAAGGCAAACGCGGCTGCCCGGACGACGATGACCTGCGGGATCCCGACACCAATATCGATCTTGGCGCCGCCTATCTGGCCACCTTGCAAAAACAACAGCTTAAAGGGATCGCCAATCCCGTCACGCTGCGCTACGCCACCATCATCGCCTACGTCAACGGCACCGGCGCGCTGCTGCGCACCTTCTCCAGCAACCGTCAGCAGGCGATCGCGATGATCAACAACCTGTCGCCGGAGGCCTTTAACTGGCACGTACGCAAATACCATCCCGCGCCGCAGGCGCCGCGCCATTTGATGAAAGTGGAAGCCGCCTACGAGCAGCTGTGACGCTCAAAAGTAAAAAGGAGAACCCGAGGGTTCTCCTTTTTGTTTACGCACGCGGTGCGGCCGTTACGGCTTGGCTTTGCGAATCGGTTTGCGCGGCGGCCGGTTGGACGGCGTGCGCTGCCGATTGATATCGGTATGTTTGGTCAGCGCCGGCCGGGTATGGCGCTGCAGGCGTTTCGCTTCGCGCTGCTCGTCGATGCTCGGCGCCGGCACCAGACAATCGCGGCGGCTGCCGATCAGGTGCTTCAGGCCCATCTCTTCCAGCGCGGCGCGGATCAGCGCCCAGTTGGCCGGATCGTGGTAACGCAGCAGCGCCTTATGCAGGCGGCGCTGGCGATCGCCGCGCGGCACCACCACGTCTTCGCTCTTGTACCCCACCTTGCTCAGCGGTTTTTTGCCGCTGTAATACATGGTGGTGGAGTTGGCCATCGGCGAAGGATAGAAGTTCTGCACCTGATCGAGGCGGAAACGGTTCTTCTTCAGCCACAGCGCCAGGTTCACCATGTCTTCATCACGGGTGCCCGGGTGCGACGAGATAAAGTATGGGATCAGGTACTGCTCTTTGCCCGCCAGCTTCGAATAGTGATCAAACAGCTGCTTGAAGCGATCGTAACTGCCCATGCCCGGTTTCATCATCTTCGACAACGGGCCTTCTTCGGTGTGCTCCGGCGCGATCTTCAGATAGCCGCCGACGTGGTGGGTCGCCAGTTCCTTGATATAGCGCGGATCTTCCACCGCCAGATCGTAACGTACCCCGGAAGCGATCAGGATCTTCTTGATGCCCTCCAGAGAACGCGCGCGGCGGTAAAGCTTGATGGTCGGCTCGTGGTTGGTATCCATGTAGGTGCAGATCTCCGGATACACGCACGAGGCGCGGCGGCAGGTCTGCTCAGCGCGCGGGTTGGTGCAACGCAGCATGTACATGTTGGCGGTCGGGCCGCCCAGATCGGAGATCACACCGGTAAAGCCCGGCACCTTGTCACGGATCTCTTCGATTTCGCGAACGATCGAATCTTCCGAACGGCTCTGGATGATGCGCCCTTCGTGCTCGGTGATCGAACAGAACGAACAGCCGCCGTAGCAACCGCGCATGATGTTCACCGAGAAACGGATCATGTCATAGGCCGGAATGCGATCCTGGCCGTAGGACGGGTGCGGTACGCGTTGATAAGGCAGGGCGAAGACGCTGTCCATCTCCGGCGTGGTCAGCGGGATCGCCGGCGGGTTGATCCACACATAACGGTCACCGTGTTTCTGCATCAGCGCGCGGGCGCAGCCTGGGTTGGTTTCATGGTGCAAAATGCGCGAGGTGTGCGCATACAGCACCTTGTCGCCCTTCACTTTCTCGAAGGACGGCAGCAGCACGTAGGTCTTCTCCCACGGCTTCGGTTTGGCGGCGCGCACGGTGACAGGCTTGGCTTCCGGCTCTTTCGGCTTGGCGCCGTCGGCGCACGGCAGATCCTCGCCGTACGGGTTCGGGATAGGTTCGATGCGGCCCGGCTTGTCGAGGCGGGTGGAATCCACGCCGCTCCAACCCGGCAGCGCTTCTTTGCGCATCACCGCAGTATTGCGGATATCGTGGATATCGCCGATCTTCTCACCGGCGGCCAGACGGTGCGCCACTTCCACCAGCGGACGCTCGCCGTTGCCGTAGATCAGCATGTCGGCTTTGGAGTCCACCAGCACCGAGCGGCGCACGGTATCCGACCAGTAATCGTAGTGAGCGATGCGCCGCAGACTGGCTTCAATGCCGCCCAGCACGATCGGCACGTCTTTATAGGCTTCTTTGCAGCGCTGGCTGTAGACCAGGGTGGCGCGATCCGGCCGCTTGCCGCCGACGTTGCCGGCGGTATAGGCATCGTCGTGGCGCAGTTTGCGATCGGCGGTGTAGCGGTTGATCATCGAGTCCATGTTGCCGGCGGTGATGCCGAAGAACAGGTTCGGTTTCCCCAACCGCATGAAGTCTTCTTTATTGCTCCAGTCCGGCTGCGCGATGATGCCGACGCGAAAGCCCTGCGCTTCCAGCATGCGGCCGATGATCGCCATGCCGAAGCTTGGGTGATCGACATAGGCGTCGCCGCTGATGATGATCACGTCGCAGCTGTCCCAGCCCAGTTGATCCATCTCTGCCCGCGACATCGGTAAAAACGGCGCGGTGCCAAAACATTCGGCCCAATAAGGCTTATAGGAAAACAGTTCACGATCGGGTTGGATCAGGCTGGTGGTGCTCATTCTGCTGCTCTTTTTACAGGTTAATTAATCGCCGGGCGGCGATTATACGCACTAGCAGCAAAAAGAGCATGGTTATTTCGCTAACCGTTCACTTCGAATTCATAAACGTCGCTGCGGCACAAGATATCGCTGAACTCCAACGCCTCACCCTGAGCGTTGCGGCTGGTTTGGATGATGTGCAACAACGGCGCGCCGCACGGCACGTTGAGCAGTTCGGCGACCTCGTCGCTGCAGGACACCGCCTTCAACAGAAAGTGTTTATCCTCCGGCACGATGCCGCGCGATTGCCATAACGCATACAGTGAATGCTCCAGCTGCGACGGTTCGGGCAAGAAGCGCGGCGGTATATAGGTGGTTTCCAGCGAGACCGGGCTGCCGTTCAGCAAGCGTAACCGCCGCAGTTTGATCACTTCATCCCCCTCCGCCAGCCCTAACGCCGCCGCGGCCTTGGCCGGCGCGCCGACTCGGGTGCGCAGCAGCCATCGATTGCTGACGCGGCTGCCATGACGCAGCGCCTGAGCGGTGAAACCGCTGTCCTTATCGAGGGAATAGCCGATGCGCATCGCCACGCGGGTGCCAACGCCCTGCTGCCGCGAAATCAGCCCCTTCTCCTCCAGCAGCTTCATCGCCTTGCTGACGGTGACGCGCGACAGCGCCAAACCTTCCGCCATCTGCCGTTCCGGCGGCAGAAATGCCTCCGCCGCCAACACCTGCTGCCTGATCGCGGTTTCTATCGCCGTCGCCAGCTGAATATAACGCGGCGCTACCGCCCCCTGGGCCAGATGGCCACGCAGCCAGGCCATAAAATCCGTCATTCGCCCGCCCTCTTACCTATGCCATTTGTCTGGATTTCGTTTTTTATCCTATCGCCGATCCGGCGATAAGCCCCTCACCTTAACTAAAATATCGCTAATGTTTTCAGAGTGGCATCACAATTTTTGCCTAATGGACTTTCATTGGATCTAGATCGCGCGTAATCTGTGCTTATTGATGTTGATACATCAATCGCACCAACACCAGGGACCCACTTTAAAAACAATAAAAAACCCGCTGCCAGCCCTAAAGGATACCCTTGATGGCCGGTAGCGGGCCTATACTGTCAGCACAAACGGCCGAGAATAAGCAACATAGCTAATGGATAGCCTGCTCACTGCTCATCGCCGCATCACAGGATCCCCTCGCGGTGGGCGAACCGGATCGATGTCGGCAAATAGAAAGGTTCCCGCTTCGCCAAACCCCGCTGCAGACCCACTCTTTGACTACACTCATTGGCGCCGTGCGGCCGACGTGCCTCACCCGATAAGGCGGATACCGCCCTCATTTTGACAGACCCGGCGGCATCAGCCGCTACACACTGCGCGGAATCGGCGTCTTCACCGACAACAGGATAGCCGGCCTCAACCGCGCCAACGGAATCGATTTTCAGTCAACTGCGGCGGCCCTCGCGGCCCTGCGCAACAGGGATCATTTGCTATGACCGATATCAATCGCAATGAAGCATGGAAGGTAGAAAGCACCGGTATCGACAGGGTGCCGGACGCGGAACAGACCGGTAAGCCCATCGAGCTGTTTTGGATCTGGTCGGCGGCCAATATCGGTATTCTCGGCGTGGTGTACGGCGCCATCATCGTCGGCTTCGGCTTATCCTTTCTGCAATCGGTACTCGCCGCGCTGGTCGGCGTCGCCAGCTTCGTGCTGGTCGGCCTCACCAGCTTCGCCGGCAAGCGTGGGCGCACCTCTACGCTGACGCTCTCGCGGGTGATTTTCGGGCTGAAGGGCAACGTGGCGCCCACCCTGTTCAGTTGGATCAACCTGATGGGCTGGGAAGCGGTCAACGTGATCACCGGCACCCTGACGCTGGCGGCGCTGTTCGAGGCCTTCGGACTGGGAACCAGCCACCTGCTGACCGCGCTCAGCCTGCTGCTGTTCGGCGGGCTCACTGTCGTCGTCAGCCTGCTGGGGCAAAATACCGTGGTCTGGATGCAAAGCTGGTTCAGCCGCATCTTCGGCACCATGACGCTGATTGTGGTGCTCTATATCCTGTTCAATACCGAGTGGAGCCAGGTGCTGGCGCTGCCTTCCGGCAGCTGGCTGACCGGTTTCCTGCCGGCGGTATCGGTGATCGCCGCCGGCACCGGCATCAGCTGGGCAATCGCCGGCGCCGATTACAGCCGCTATCAAAGCCCGAGCTCGTCGAGCAAAGGCATTTTCGCCGCGGTGATGGGCGGTGCCTGTTTGCCGCTAATGCTGCTGATGCTGGCCGGTATTCTGCTTTCCGTGCAGCTCCCCGATCTGGCCAGCGCCGCCAACCCCATCGCGCTGATAGGCTCGGTGCTGCCCGCCTGGATGGCCATCCCTTATCTGCTGGCCGCCACCGCCGGCATCGTCACCATCGCGGTGCTCAGCCTGTATTCCGCCAGCCTTAACCTGCTGACCATCGGCGTGCAGGTCAAACAGTGGCTGGCGGTATCGATCGACGCCGTGGTGGTGCTGGGCATCGCCCTGTATGTCCTGTTCATCTCCGGCGATTTCATGGGGCCGTTCATCTCCTTCCTGGTGTTCTGCGGGGTGTTCCTGGCGGCCTGGGAGGCGATTTTCCTGCTCGATTACCTGTGCCTGCGCCGCCGCCACGGGTATGATGGCAACGCTTTGTACGGCCTGCATGGCCAGAACCGCGGCGTGCGCAAAGCCCCGCTGTTCTGCTGGTTCCTCGGCGCCCTGTGCGGCCTGCTGGTCACCAAAACCGGTTTTATCGACGGCCCGCTGGCCAAAGGCTTGTTCGCCGACTCCAGCCTGGGGCTGTTTGTGTCGTTTGCGGTGAGTCTGATCGCTTACGGTCTGTACCTGACCCAACGCAGAGAACATCAATGAATGAGTGGGAAGCTGTAACACCTGTCCTGGTGATGGGGGGCGCGGTCGGCGATCTGGTGATGACGCTGCCCCGCCTGCCGACCAGCGGCGAAGATATCGAAGCCCAGCCGCAGGCGCGGCAAATCGGCGGCTGCGCGTTCAACGTAGCGCGCGCGCTGATGCGCCTTGAAGTTCCGGTGATCAACGGTATGCCGGTCGGCAACGGCGAATGGGGCGCGGCGATCGAAGCCGCCATGGGCGAACTGGGGCTGGAGGTGCTGTTGCGCCACGGCCAGATGGACAACGGCTGGTGCCTGGCGCTGGTGGAACCGGACGGCGAACGCACCTTTATCACGGTTTCCGGTTGCGAAAGCCAATGGAATAAAGCGCAGCTGGCGACCCTGCCGCTGACGGAACACACGCTGATCTACGCCAGCGGCTACGAGCTGGCCGGCGAAAACGGCGAAGCGCTGCGCGAGTGGCTGACGCGCATGCCGTTCGACCAACCGCGCCTGATCGATCCCGGCCCGCGCATCGCCCAGCTCAGCGAAGATTTCTTCGCCATGCTCAGCGACAGCCACACCCTGCTGACGCTCAACCGCGACGAAGTGGCCACGCTGTGCGGCGCCGGCGACGCCGTGGAGGCCGCACAGCGCTATGCCGCCGCCCGTAATCTGACGCTGATTTGCCGCCTGGATCGCGACGGCGCGTGGATCTGCGACGGCCGCACGCCGCCGCTGCACGTTCCGGCCTATCCGGTAGAGGTCGTTGACACCATCGGCGCGGGCGATGCCCACTGCGCCGGTTTGCTGGCGGGCCTGTCCGCCGGCTGGCCGCTGCCGCAGGCGGTCGATCTGGCCAACCGGGTCGCCGCTTGCGTGGTGGCCAGCCTCGGGGCCGCCAATCCGCCGGACCAGCAGCAGCTGCAGCAGCGCTTCCCGCAGGCCTGACGTTTCAGGGCGCAGCAAAGCCGCGCCCTCTGCCTCACTGCGCCGCCGCCGCGTTCTCCTGCGGCAGGTGGCGATAGTTGAAGCTCAACGCGAACACAATCCCCAGCACCAGCGTATACAGCGCAAACACCAGCCAGATGCTCTGCCAGTCTTTCACGCCGTCATGGCTGAAGAAGTCCACCACCTCACCGCTGGCGAGCGCCCCCAGATAGGCGCCCAAACCGTTCACCATGGTCATGAACAGCCCCTGCGCGCTGGCGCGGATGCGGTGATCGGCCTCCTTCTCGACGAAGATGGCGCCGGAGATATTAAAGAAGTCGAACGCACAGCCGTAGACAATCATCGACAGCAACAGCAGCACGAAACCAAAGCCGACCGGCGTGCCGTACGCCAGGAATAGAAAGCGCAGCGTCCAGGCAGCCATGCTGATCAGCATCACCTGCTTGATGCCGTAACGGCGCAGGAAGAAGGGTATGGTGAGGATAAAGAACACTTCAGAGATCTGCGACAGCGACAGCAGCACCGCCGGATACCGGACGCTGAGGCTGTCCTGATACAGCGGATTGAGCGACAGATCGTGCAGGAACGGGTTGCCGAAGGTATTGGTTATCTGCAGCGCCGCCCCAAGCAACATGGCGAACAGGAAAAACAGCGCCATGCGCCGCTGGCGGAACAACACCAGCGCATCCAGCCCCAACACGCTCACCCAGCTCTTCGACTCGGCCGCGCGGTTGGTCGGGCAGCGCGGCAGCGTCAGCGAGTAGGCGGACAGCAGCAGCGAGGCCGCAGATGCCAGATACAGCTGCAGGTTGCTGAGCTCGATGCGGCTGAAACCGACCAACCACATCGCCAGAATGAACCCCACGGTGCCGTACACCCGCACCGGCGGAAAGTCCCTCACCGTGTCAAAGCCGTGTTTCTCCAGGCAAAAATAGGAAATGGCGTTGGAGAGCGCGATGGTCGGCATATAGACCATGGCATTGAACAGCATCACCCAGAACATCAGCATCGGTTGCTCGACCTGCGCTGCGCAGTACAGCGCCAGCGCCCCGAGCAGGTGGCAAAGCGCATACAGATAGTTGGCCTTCATCCACCGGTCGGCGATGATGCCCGCCAGGCCCGGCATGATCAGCGCCGCAATGCCCTTGGCGCTGTAGACCATCCCCACCTGCATGCCGCTGAAATGCAGCGTGTTGATCATGTAGGAGCCCAGCGTCACCAGCCAGGCGCCCCAGATAAAGAACTGCAGGAAAATCATTACCTTCAATCGTGTTTTTATCGCCATCGCCATCACCTTGTTATTATGCTTTCAACGATGATTGATGCGGCGGGCCCCCTGCAGCCCGCCGCCGGTTTGCTTGCGGTGTTACAGCGTTTTGAACAGCTCGCGGATCAGGCGCATGAAATCGTCCGCCGCCAGCGCCGCGCAGCTGAGCGTTTGTTCGTGAGAAAGAGGCGTATCCGACAGCCCTTCGGCGTAGTTGGTCATCGCGGACACCACCAGCACCTTGAGGCCACAGTGGCGCGCCGTCAGGACCTCCGGCACGATCGACATGCCCACCACGTCGCAGCCCAGGGTCTGCATCATGCGGATCTCCGCCGGCGTTTCGAAGTTCGGCCCGGTGTAGGCGGCGAATACCCCTTCCGCCAGCGGGATGCCCGCGCTTTCGGCCACCGCCGCCAGCCGGGCGCGCAGATCGCGATCGTAGGCGTTCGCCAGGCTGAAGAAGCGCGGCCCGAAGCGATCGTCGTTGGCGCCGACCAGCGGTGATTCCGGCATGAAATTGATGTGATCGGTAATGGCCACCAGGCTGCCCGGCGCCACCGAACGGCGCAGCGAACCGGCGGCATTGGTCGCCAGCAGGAATTCGCAACCCAGCAGTTTGAAGGTGCGCACTGCGGTGGTCATCACCTGCATGCCACGCCCTTCATAGAAATGACCGCGCCCTTTCATGCACAATACCGGCACGCCCTCCAGCTTGCCGGCGACCAGTTGCCCGGCGTGGCCGGCGACGCCGCTCACCGGGAAGCCCGGCAGCTCCGCGTAATCGAGGGTGACGGTTTCGGTCATCACCTCCGCCAGGGCGCCGAGCCCGGAGCCGAGAATCAAGGCCGCTTTCGGCTGGAAACCCGGCAGGCGTGCGCGGACGACATCGGCGCAGGTAAAAGCATCTTCTTGATTAAACATCGTATTCTCTCTTTCAGCGGGGGATAATAAGCCCCATAGTAGAGAGCGAGGCGCGGCCGAGACCAATACATTCTTGGCGGCCGATTTATTCCATTTACCTATAAGTTGAGCTGCGTCACAAGGAGGAGATACCCCGGATGAACCCGCCCCAAGCCCTGCCCGATCCCGGCCGGATTAACTTCCGCCTGCTGCACTATTTCCGCGTGGTGGCGGAAGAGATGAACTTCACCCAGGCGGCGCGGCGGCTGAATATGTCACAGCCGCCGCTCAGCAAACACATCAAAGAGCTGGAGAGTCAGCTTGGCGTCGTGCTATTCAAACGCACCACCCGCTCCATGACGCTGACGCCGGCCGGGCGCACGCTGCTGCGCAACGTCGAGCGGCTGCTGGATCAGGCCGACAGCGCGTTGCATCAGGTGCAACAGATGGGGCGTGGCGAAGGCGGCCACATGGTGGTCGGCATGGTCGGCACCTCGGCCTGGGGCGGCCTGATCGCGGCGCTGCGGCGGTTCAGCGAGCGGAGCGCCGGCGTCACCTGGTCGTTGAACGAGCTGACGCCCAGCCAGCAAATCGCCGCGCTGCAAAAGCGGCATATCGACATCGGGGTCTGGCGAGAGGCGCAGCAGCAGACGCTGCCGGGGTTAACCTGCCAACGGTTGGCAAGCGAGAGCATCGCCGTGGTGCTGCCGCTCGATCATCCGCTGGCGCGGCAGGAAAACATCCCGCTGGCGGCGCTGCAGAACGACAGCTTCATCGTGCTGCCGCCGCATGAGGCCAGCCTGGGGCTGTATCTGCACAATCTGTGTCTGCAGCAGGGATTTCTGCCGGACGTCGCTTATCAGGTCAACGAACCGCAGACCCTGCTGGCGCTGGTGGCGGAAGGCTGCGGCATCACGCTGCTGCCGGACAGCTACGGCCGCATCCCGTGGCCCGGCGTACGCTTTTGCTCGCTGCAACAGGCGCCGCCGGCGGATTTATACGCGGTGTATCGCGCCGACAGCGTCACGCCGGTGGTGCAGGCCTTCCTGGAAATGCTGCGGGCGCCGTAAGCGGCCCACAGCGCAGATTACATCGTCGGCTGCACCATCAGCTGGCCGGCGGTGCCGCGATCGGCCATCTCCAGCGTCTGGCTGTAATACAGGAACGGGAAGTGTTCGGAGGTAGGTTGGTTGAAATACACCAGCAGCTCGACGTCGCCATCAACCCAGACGGTGTCCTTCCAGCCGCGATCTTCCGCCATCGGCTGCGCGCCGTTGACGCGTTTAATCAGGAACTGCACGCCCTGAATATGGAACGCCTGCGGCGTATCCGCGTGAATGTTCCAGCGTTCCCAGGTGCCTTGCTGCGCCTGTACGTCGATGCGGTTCATGTCCCAAATCGCGCCGTTGATGCCGACGCCGCCGTCGCCCAGGCGGAAATCGCGGGTGCGGCTGGCGCTGCCGTCCAACAGCTGATCCGCCAGCAGGCGCATCGGCAGGTTGTCGGTCACCAGTGGCAGCAGGCCGGTCGGGCGCAGCGTCAGCACCTGGGTGGACACCAGAATGCTCGACGGCTCGAACAGGCCGCGCAGGCGATCCATGATGCCCGCCGCTTCACCGGCGGTGATGGTCACCTCCTCGCCCTTCGACATGTCGATCAGCACTTCCCGGCGTTCGCCAGGCGCCAACGACAGCTGCTGCACCGCGACCGGCGCAGGCAGGAAGCCCTGATCGCTGGCAATCACGTTGAACGGCCGCCCGTCGCTGAGCTGCAGGGTATAGCGGCGCGCGTTGGAGGCGTTAAGCAGGCGCAGACGCACCCAGCCGCGCGACACGTCGACATACGGGTTTTGCACGCCGTTGACCAACAGCGTATCGCCGACGAAACCGCCCTGCGACGGTGCATCGTATTGCGGTGTGCCGAAGTTATCGAAGCGTTTGTCCTGAATGATCAGCGGGAAATCGTCGACGCCGTAGTGGTTGGGTAGCGGCAGCGCTTTGCTGACGGCATCTTCCACCAGCCACAGCCCGGCCAGCCCGTTGTAAACGTGCGGCGCCATACGGTTCGGCGTGTTGGCGTGGTACCAGCAGGTGGCCGCCGCCTGACGAATGGGCAGCACCGGCGACCAGTCGACGTTAGGCGACATCATGCGCGGCGCGCCGCCCATCAGCGTGCCTGGCACCTGCAGACCGCTGACGGTCATCGCTACCGGCTCCTGCAGGCGGTTGCTGTAGATCAGTTTGACGTCGTCACCGCTGTAAACCCGCACCGTCGGCCCCAGGTACATGCCGTTGATGCCCCACACCGCCGCTTTACGGTTATCCATAAACGCCCAATGGGCGCGCTGCAAGGTCAGGAACAGCGGCTGACCGCGGCGAGACTCCAGCAGCGGGGGAATGGGTAACGGGGTCTGCGTTCCGCTCGCCTCAGCCCTCAGCGGCACGGCGCCCGCGCACAGCGCCAGGCCCGATGCCTGTAAAAACTGACGTCGACTGAGTGACATATTTTCTCCATGAAAAGCAATAACTAAACCGTGTGCAAAACCCAAACGCCCGCCAATCAAGATTAGCAGGCGTTCAGGCGTTAACGGCGCTGAACGCCAATTAAAACCCTATTCTTTGAAGCTGGTAGACTCTTATTTTTTGGCGGCGTTGCGCTGGGCGACTTCGGCGTCCAATTCGGCGATTTTCGCCTCCATCAGCTCGCGGCAATGGGCCGCCAGCTCACGCACGTTTTCTTTGCCGTATTTGCTGGTATCCACCGGCGCCAACATCTCGACGATCACATGACCGTTATTCCAGCGATTAAGATTTATATTACCGCTGGTGGTGGATACGCAGATCGGCACAATCGGCACGCCGGCGGCAATGGCCGCGTGGAAGGCGCCGGTTTTAAACGGCATCAGCCCACGACCGCGGCTGCGGGTCCCTTCCGGGAACATCCAGATCGAAATGTCTTTCTTTTTGAACTGCTCCGCCACCTGGGCGATGGTGCCGTGCGCCTTGGCGCGATTATCACGATCTATCAGCAGATTACCGGTCAGCCAATACAGCGGGCCGAAAAACGGGATCCACACCAGACTTTTTTTACCGACGGTCACGGTGCGCGGCTGCACGATATTGGAGGCCGTCACCATGTCGTAGTTATTTTGGTGGTTGGCGATATAGATGCAGTTGCCATTGTTGGCCGCATCGGCCGGCACGCGGGTTTCAACCTTGATGCCGAACAGCGTCGACAGGCGGCCGAAAAGATGGCCGAAGGTCGCCACATGGCGAGGGTTGCGCGGGCTGAACAAGCAATAAACAGAACCGAAAATACACACCAGAATACAGAAAAGAGTGGCGAGAACGGCACGCAAAATCAATAACATAACAACCTCATTAGCACACTGCCAACGCAGTTTACTTCGCTGCGCAGATTCCTTTACTCATTATTTGCCGGCCAGGCGGTAAGCACGCCGATGTCGCCTGCATTTCTCGCTATTTTCCTGCCAGGCGGCAGTACGCACAATAATTTTATGCGCAGAAATGTTAACTATTTGGAAAATAAACGCCAGCAAAAATAAATAAGGCGGCCACAGCTCGCTGCGACCGCCCGTTAACGCCGGCGCCAACGCTTACTCTTCGCTGTCGCCGCCCGACGCCCGCACCGGCGCATCCACTTCGACGCGATCGATGCGCTGCAGGCCGCGCGGCAGCTGGGTGCCCTTACGGCCGCGCTCCGCGCGGAACTTCTGCAGATCTTCCGGACGCAGCGTCAGCTTGCGTTTGCCGACGTGCAGCGTGACGGAGGCCTGCGGCGGCAGCACGAACAGCCAGGCCAGCTTGTCTTCACCGGCGGCGGCCTGCGCCGCCGGAATGGAGACGATCTTGTTGCCCTTGCCCTTCGACAGCTGCGGCAGATCGGCGACCGGGAACATCAGCATGCGCCCGGCGGCGGTGATCGACAGCAGCATATCGTCTGCGCCGTGGATCTCCATCGGCGGCAGCGCTCTGGCGTTGTCCGGCAGCGTGATCATCACCTTGCCGGCGCGGTTGCGCGCCACCAGATCGTTGAAGGTGCAAACGAAACCGTAACCGGCGTCTGAGGCCATCAGCAGTTTTTGATCGTCGGCCGCCATCAGCACCTGCTCAATGGTGGCGCCCGGCGGCGGCGTCAGCTTGCCGGTCAACGGCTCGCCCTGCCCACGCGCCGATGGCAGCGTCATCGGATCGAGCGCATAGCTGCGCCCGGTAGAGTCGATAAACACCACCGGCTGGTTGCTCTTGCCGCGCGCCGCGCCGCGGAAGCTGTCGCCGGCCTTGTAGCTCAACCCTGTCGGATCGATGTCGTGGCCCTTGGCGCTGCGCACCCAGCCCATTTCCGACAGCACGATGGTCACCGGCTCGGACGGCACGAAGTCGTGCTCGCTCATCGCCTTGGCTTCCGCGCGCTCGGTCAGCGGCGAACGGCGATCGTCGCCGTAGGTTTGCGCGTCGGCCTGGATCTCTTTCTTAATCAGCGTATTCAGCTTGCGCTCGGACGCCAGCAGCGCCTGCAGTTGATCGCGCTCTTTCGCCAGCTCGTCCTGCTCACCGCGGATCTTGACCTCTTCCAGCTTGGCCAGGTGACGCAGTTTCAGCTCGAGGATCGCTTCCGCCTGGGTATCGGAGATGCCGAAACGCTGCATCAGCACCGGCTTCGGCTCATCCTCGCTGCGGATGATGTGGATCACCTCGTCGATATTGAGGAACGCCACCAGCAAACCTTCGAGGATATGCAAACGCTTGAGCACCTTCTCGAGGCGGTAGTTCAGGCGGCGGCGCACCGTATCGCGACGATAGGCCAGCCATTCGGTGAGGATCTCCACCAGCCCTTTAACCTGCGGGCGGTTGTCCAGACCGATCATGTTCATGTTGATGCGGTAGCTGCGTTCCAGATCGGTGGTGGCGAACAGGTGATTCATCACCTGCTCCAGATCGATGCGGTTGGAACGCGGCACGATCACCAGACGCGTCGGATTTTCGTGGTCGGATTCATCGCGCAGATCCTCGACCATCGGCAGCTTCTTGGCGCGCATCTGGCTGGCGATCTGCTCCAGCACCTTGGCGCCGGAGACCTGATGCGGCAAGGCGGTGATCACCGCGCTGCCGTCCTCTTTCTTCCACACGGCGCGCATGCGCACCGAGCCGCGGCCGCTCTGGTAAATTTTGCGAATTTCATCGCGCGGGGTAATGATCTCGGCTTCGGTCGGGAAGTCCGGCCCCTGCACGAACTCGAGCAGGTCATCGAGCGAGGCGCCCGGCTTGTCGAGCAGCGCCACTGCCGCAGCGGCGACCTCGCGCACGTTGTGCGGCGGAATGTCGGTCGCCATGCCGACCGCGATGCCGGTGGTGCCGTTCAGCAGGATGTTCGGCAGACGCGCCGGCAGCATCTTCGGCTCTTGCAGCGTGCCGTCAAAGTTCGGGATCCAGTCGACCGTGCCCTGGCCCAGTTCGGCCAGCAAGACCTCGGCGTATTTGGACAGGCGCGATTCGGTATAACGCATCGCCGCGAACGACTTGGGATCGTCCGGCGCACCCCAGTTCCCCTGGCCGTCCACCAGCGGATAGCGATACGAGAACGGCTGCGCCATCAGCACCATGGCTTCATAACACGCGCTGTCGCCATGCGGGTGATACTTACCCAGCACGTCGCCCACGGTGCGGGCGGATTTCTTGAATTTGGCGCTGTTGGTCAGCCCCAGCTCAGACATGGCGTAGATGATGCGGCGTTGTACCGGCTTCAAACCGTCGCCAATGTACGGCAACGCCCGATCCATGATGACGTACATGGAATAGTTCAGATAGGCGTTTTCAGTGAATGTGTGCAGCGGTAAACGCTCTACACCGTCATGAGTCAGATCACTCATTACTCAATTATCCTCAGACCGTGGCTTGGCAATCCCTTGGACGACAAAAGGCATCGCTTGTCGATTCTGCCCGCGATAGTAACCCATCTGCGGGGTAGCTGTCACAGTTGGCGCAAGGATCGCCGGCGACGGCCGATTGCGCGATGCGGTTTATGCAAAATTTAGCTACCTGGCGGCCTCTTTATTGACTGACAGTCAACACTGTTGTGCGCTGGATCGCATTTTTACTTGCCTGACTCACGATTACACTCGTCACCAGCGAGATGGTTTCCGCCTTTTCCGCGGGAAGCATGCCATATCTTAACACTGACGGGAGCCGCGAAAGATGAGCAATATCCTGATTATCAACGCTAAAAAACAATTCGGCCATTCCAACGGCGAACTCAACCAAACCCTGAGCGACGTGGCGGAAAGCTTCCTGCGCGATCTGCAGCACGATGTGCAGGTCACCGTGGTCGACGACGGCTATGACATCGAAGCCGAAGTACAGAAATACCTGTGGGCCGACGCGATCATCTATCAGATGCCGGGCTGGTGGATGGGCGAACCTTGGATCCTGAAAAAATACATCGATGAAGTGTTCACCGCCGGTCACGGCAGCCTGTATGCCAACGACGGGCGCTCTCGTTCTGACGAAAGCAAAAAATATGGCTCCGGCGGCCTGATCCAGGGCAAAAAATACCTGCTGAGCCTGACCTGGAACGCCCCGATGGAGGCCTTCACCGATCCCGATCAGTTCTTCCACGGCGTCGGCGTCGACGGCGTTTACCTGCACTTCCACAAGGCCAACCAGTTCCTGGGAATGGAAGCGCTGCCGACCTTTATCTGCAATAACGTGATAAAACAACCGGATATCGAAGCGGACATCGCACGTTATCGCGAGCATTTGGCGAAAATTTTTGCTTAACTGACGCAGAACATTCTCATCAACGAGGCAGACATGATCACCGTAATCGCAGAAATCAAAGTGAAACCCGGCCACCGCGCCACCGTACTGCAAGCCATTGAAAAACTGGTGCCGCTGGTGCTGGCGGAAGACGGCTGCGGCGAATATACGCCGATGGTCGACAGCAATACCCAGGCCCCCTGGCAGAAACGGTCGCCGGATTCGGTGTTCATGCTGGAGAAATGGGAAAGCATGGCGCATCTGGAAAAACACCTGGCCATTGAGCACATGCTCAAACACCGCGAGACTATCAAGGACAGCGTGCTGGACACCGAGATCTACATCCTGGAAAACGCCCTGTAAGCTCCGCCTTATAACGTCTGCGCGTCGATGTGCGCGCTGACGTAGTCAAGAAAACAGGTGATGCGCGCCGCCAATTGCGTATTGCGGTAATACACCGCGTTGATCGGCTGGCGCACGTCCAGCGTCTCCTGCTCCAGCAACGTCACCAACTTGCCGGCTTCCCGATCGCGACGGGTCATAAAGTCTGCCAGCTGTACGATCCCCTCGCCCTGCAGCGCCAATTGCCGCAGCGTTTCACCGCTGGACGCAGAGATCGTCGGCGTGATGGCGAAATGCGGCGCCTGGCGATAGCGCAACGGCCACTGGTTCAGCGACTCCGGCTGGGTAAAACCGAGCAGACAATGCCGATGCAACTCCTCCACGCTCTGCGGCGTGCCGTGCTGCTGCAGATAAGCCGGGCTGGCGAGGATGCGCAGCCGGCTGGCGCCCAGCGCGCGCGCATGAATGGTCGAATCACGCAACGCCCCGATGCGAATGGCAATATCCGTGCGTTTTTCCAGCAGATCGATAATCAGGTTGTCGGTGTTCAGCTCGAGCGAAATTTGCGGATAACGTTCTCTGAATCCCGCCACCAGCGGCACGATGACGTGCTCCATAAAAGGTGCGGCCGCATTGATCCGCAGCCGCCCGGCGGGCATTTGCCGGCGCACCGCCATTTGCTCTTCGGCATTTTCCACCGAGCTGATGATCGTACGCGCATGGTTCAGGAAACTCAGCCCCTCTTCGGTCAGCTCCAAACGACGCGTCGTGCGGCGCATCAGGGTGGTATCGAGCTTATTCTCCAGGCGGCTGAGCGCGCGGCTGATGCCGGATGTTGTCTGGCCGAGCCGATCGGCGGCGGCGGTGATAGAACCGCTGTCGACCACCGAGGTGAACGCCAGCAATTCTTCGAGCGTGATCTTCATGCATTCCGGCCCAGGTTATCGGGCGCCGCATGAACGCCCTGCGGGAAAGCCGGCCCGGCGTTTCGCCGGGCCAGGGTCAGGCTCAGACCGCCAATTCGGCCATGTCGCCCTTGTCTTGCAGCCAGTTGCGGCGATCTTCCGAACGCTTCTTGGCCAACAGCATGTCCATCACCGCCAGCGTCTGATCGACGTCATCTTCCGCCACCGTCAGTTGCACCAGACGGCGGGTGTTCGGATCGAGGGTGGTTTCGCGCAGCTGCAGCGGGTTCATCTCGCCCAGCCCTTTAAAGCGCTGCACGTTCGGCTTGCCCTTCTTGCGCTTCAGCTGTTCCAGCACGCCGGCTTTCTCTTCTTCATCCAGCGCGTAGAACACTTCTTTACCGAGATCGATGCGATACAGCGGCGGCATGGCGACATAGACGTGGCCGCCTTTCACCAGCGAACGGAAGTGGCGCACGAACAGCGCGCACAGCAGCGTGGCGATATGCAGGCCGTCGGAGTCCGCATCCGCCAGGATGCAGATTTTGCCGTAGCGCAATTGGCTGAGATCTTCGCTGTCCGGATCGATGCCGATCGCCACGGAAATGTCGTGCACTTCCTGCGAGGCCAGCACTTCGTCCGAGGACACTTCCCAGGTATTCAGGATCTTGCCCTTCAGCGGCATGATCGCCTGATATTCGCGATCGCGCGCCTGCTTGGCCGATCCGCCCGCCGAATCCCCTTCCACCAGGAACAGTTCGGTCATGGCCAGATCCTGCGAGGTGCAGTCCGCCAGCTTGCCCGGCAGCGCCGGCCCGCTGGTCAGCTTCTTGCGCACCACTTTCTTGGCGGCGCGCAGGCGGCGCTGGGCGCTGGAGATCGCCAGCTCGGCCAGCTGTTCCGCCGCCTGAACGTTCTGGTTCAGCCACAGGCTGAAGGCGTCTTTCACCACGCCGGAAACGAAGGCCGCGCACTGACGCGAGGAGAGACGCTCTTTGGTCTGCCCGGCGAACTGCGGATCCTGCATCTTCACCGACAGCACGTAGGCACAGCGATCCCAGATATCCTCCGCCGACAGCTTCACGCCACGCGGCAGAATATTGCGGAATTCGCAGAACTCGCGCATCGCGTCCAGCAACCCCTGACGCAGGCCGTTGACGTGGGTGCCGCCCTGCATGGTCGGGATCAGGTTGACGTAGCTTTCGGTCAGCAGCTCGCCGCCTTCCGGCAGCCACAGCAGCGCCCAGTCCACCGCTTCGGTGTCACCGGCGAAGTTGCCGACGAACGGCGCTTCCGGCAGGGTGATCAGGCCGTTAACTGCTTCCATCAGGTAGTCGGTCAGGCCGTCCTGGTAACACCAGCGCTGCTCGGTGTTGTTCACCTTATCGATGAAATAGATCTCGACGCCGGGGCACAGCACTGCTTTGGCTTTCAGCAGGTGAGTCAGGCGCGATACCGAGAAACGCGGGCTGTCGAAGAACTGTTCGTCGGGCCAGAAGTGCACGCTGGTGCCGGTGTTGCGTTTGCCGCAGGTGCCGGTCACCGTCAGATCTTGCACTTTGTCGCCGTTTTCGAAGGCGATGCTGTAAACGTTGCCGTCGCGGCGCACGTTGACTTCCACCCGCTTCGACAGGGCGTTGACCACCGAGATGCCCACGCCGTGCAGGCCGCCGGAGAACTGGTAGTTTTTATTCGAGAATTTACCGCCGGCGTGCAGCCGACACAGGATCAACTCAACCGCCGGCACGCCCTCTTCCGGGTGGATGTCCACCGGCATGCCGCGGCCGTCGTCGATCACTTCCAGCGACTGATCGGCGTGCAGGATCACGTCGATGCGCTTGGCGTGACCGGCCAACGCTTCGTCGACGCTGTTATCGATCACCTCTTGGCCGAGGTGGTTTGGGCGCGTCGTGTCGGTATACATGCCGGGACGACGGCGCACTGGTTCTAGACCGCTGAGTACTTCAATGGCATCAGCGTTATAGCTGGATTGAGTCATCGTTGATTATTTTTTCGTGGTTAAAGGGAGGTGCCGGAACGGCCCGTCAGACCGCGTTTAGCCCTAAAAAATCCACAATCTGGGGGAAGTAGTGCTCGAAACCGACGAAGGCGTGGTTTCCACCCGACTCCACCGTTTGCCGACACGCGGTGTAATACGCCACTGCCTGGCCGTAATCGAGAATTTCATCGCCCGTTTGCTGCAGCAGCCAGATTAAATCCGGCGACTCCAAAGGATCGATCTGCATCACTTTCAGATCGTAAACGTGCCGAGACTCTAACACATATTGCTGGCCGGTGTAGGGGTTCTCGTTGGCGCCGAGGTAGTCGACCAGCAGCTCAAACGGCTTGACCGCCGGGTTGACCACCACCGCCGGCAGGGAAAAACACTGCGACAGCCAGGTGGCGTAATAGCCGCCCAGCGATGAGCCGACCAGCCCGAGCGTTTGCCCGGCGCGTTCCAGCACCAGATTTTCCAGCATCTCGGCGGCCTCCGCCGGAAAGGCCGGCAGCTGCGGCACCAGCATCTCGATATCGGGATGGTGTTCGGCCAGCCAGGCCTTGAAGGCCACCGCCTTGGCAGACTGCGGCGAGCTGTTGAAACCGTGCAGGTAGAGCAGTGTCGAAGGCATCAGTATCCATCCGAGTCCATATCGGGGCGGAAATCGTCGTTTTCCAGTCGGAACACCTGCGTCTCGACGCGGCCGTCCGGCAGCAGATCGAGGTAGCGCCAGCCGGGGGAAACGTCATCGATGGTGAAGTTCGTGCAGTGCGGCTTGAATTGCACGCAGGTAGACGGCGTCGCCAACAGACGCCGCCCCTGCCATTCCAGATCCAGATCCTGGTGAATGTGCCCGCACACCACGGTATTCACTTTCGGATAACGCAGCAGGATCGCGCCCAGCATATGCGGGTTGCGCAGGCTGTGCTGATCGAGCCAGGTACAGCCGGAAGGCAACGGATGATGGTGCAGCAGCAACAGCGTATAGCGCTCGGGGTGAGCCTGCAGGCAGCGCTCCATCCACTCCAGCTGGTATTCGCTCAATTCGCCGTGCGGCACGCCGAACACCTGGCTGTCCAGCATCAGCACTTGCCAGTTATCGCCCAGCAGCACCTGTTTGGAAGGCGCGATGCCCGCGGCGGCCAATGCGTCGACCATCGCCGGTTGAAAATCGTGGTTGCCCGGCAGCCACACGCAGGGGGCCGGCAGTTGCGCGATGCCGGCGGCGAAGTGGCGGTACGCCTCTTGCGAATGATCCTGCGCCAAATCTCCCGTGGCGACGATCAAATCGACGTCGCGGCGCTGCGCCTGGATGGCGTCCAGCACCGCGTGATAGCTGCGATAGGTATTGATGCCGAGCAACGTCTCGTGTTCGCCGGCAAAAAGGTGGGTATCTGTTATTTGTAGAATCCTGACCGCGGCCCCACTCGCCACGGGCAGTTTAAACAGGCTTTCCAAATGGTGTCCTTTGTTATTTCAGTCTGTCTAACAAACCGGAACCGCCATCGCTCCATGCGCCAAACAGTAGCGCAGCCAATCAGCAAGAAACTGGTTAATTTGATGCTTTTCGTCGCGTTGATGCAACTTTTTATTAGGATAATCATAACGCGCTTTAAAGCGGTAGATCTGCTGACTGGAACACACTTCCGCAACCATGGCGTCATGGTACAACCGCACCGTCATCGCGGGCAGGCTCCAGTAGCTGACCGCCGGAAAGATCTGCTCGATCTCCACCAGCGACGTGTAACGCGTGGACTCAACGATGGTCAAACGATAGCCGGCGCCGTTCACCTGATAAGTCACCGTTTCGCCCGCTTCGTCGTTGCGCGGCAGCAAGCGGCGCAATTGCGCGAAGTTGGTTTCGCACAATCTCATCATTTCGGGGAAATCAGGGGTATAGCGCTGTTTCATTAGTTGGCCCACTCTTTTCTCAACGATTCATGGTGCAACGCCAGCCATTGCAATGCAATCACTGATGCGGCGTTATCGATCGCGCCTTCCTCAACCCAGCGGTAAGCCTGTTCGCGGCTGACCACATGAACGCGGATATCTTCATGTTCTTCCGCCAGGCCGTGGATGCCCTCGGCGGTGCCGGCGTCCACTTCGCCGACCATGATCGACAAACGTTCGCTGGTGCCGCCGGGGCTGGCCAGATAGCTCAGCACCGGTTTGCAGCGCCCGACCACCACGCCGGCCTCTTCCTGCGCTTCGCGGCGGCACACGTCCTCAACGCTTTCACCGGTTTCGATCATACCCGCCACCATTTCCAGCAGCCAGGGCGAATTACTGGTATCGACCGCGGCGATGCGCAGTTGTTCAATCAGCACAACCTCGTCGCGCACCGGATCGTAGGGCAGCAGCACCGCCGCATGGCCGCGCTCGAAAATTTCACGCGTGATTTCAGGGCTCATTTCGCCATTGAACAACCGATGGCGAAACCGGTATAAATTGAGTGAAAAAAAACCACGGTACAGCGTCTCGCGTGCAATAATTTCTACATCTTTTTTATCGAAAGTAACGGGCGATGGCTGCGAACGGTTCATGCGCGAATTCTCCTGCTTGAGTATGCCGATAAAATAAACGGTTTTGATGACAGAAACAGCGGGACTCTCCGCCGCGGCTTTATGTTAGGCTGTTTTTCGCCGCCGGATGCGGCACGTTTGTGCGCTCGCAGGTAATAGCGGGAAACAATCCGGATTGTCAGCCATAATATCAGCTGCAGTCGACCCGGGCAGTACGCCAAGGTAAATGGGCGGTCTGAAAGGTAAAAGTTACGTGAGATGGCACATTCAGCCACCTGATGCGTACCTCAGACTCTGCTAGAATCGGCAACTATTTCGTCTATCGTCAGCGCTAACATAGCAATATTGCTGCACAACAAGGAATGCAAATGAAGAAACTGCTCCCCCTTCTTATCGGACTGAGCCTGGGCGGCTTCAGTGCAATGAGCCAGGCAGAGAACCTGCTGCAGGTCTACAAACAGGCCAGGGAAAGTAACCCGGATCTGCGCAAAAGTGCAGCTGACCGCGACGCCGCATTCGAAAAGATCAATGAAGCGCGCAGCCCGTTGCTGCCGCAGCTCGGTTTAACCGCAGGTTACGATTACACCAACGGCTATCGTGACAGCAATGGCGTTAACAGCAACGTGACCAGCGGTTCGTTGGCGCTGACGCAAACCATCTTCGACATGTCGAAATGGCGCCAGCTGACGCTGCAGGAAAAGACCGCCGGCATCTCCGACGTTACCTTCCAGACAGCGGAACAGCAGCTTATTCTCAACACGGCGACCGCTTACTTCAACGTGCTGAAAGCGATCGATACGCTGTCCTATACCCAGGCGCAGAAAGACGCGGTATACCGCACGCTGGATCAAACCACCCAGCGCTTCAACGTGGGCCTGGTGGCGATCACCGACGTGCAGAACGCCCGCTCGAACTATGACACCGTGCTGGCGGCGGAAGTCTCCGCCCGCAACGATCTGGACAACGCGTTGGAAACGCTGCGTCAGGTCACCGGCACCTTCTACCCCGAACTGGCCTCGCTGAACACCGATCGCTTCAGCACCCAGCGCCCGGAAGCGGTGAACAACCTGCTGAAAGAAGCGGAAGCGCGCAACCTGAGCCTGCTGTCCGCCCGTCTGAGCCAGGATCTGGCGCGCGAGCAAATCCGCGCAGCCCAAACCGGCTATATGCCGACGATTGACGTCAGCGCGTCAACCGGCATCAGCAATACCAAATACAACGGCTCCAATACCGGTGGCGCGAATGCCGCACGCTACAGCGACTCCGATGCGGGCCAAAATAAGGTCGGCATCAGCTTCAACCTGCCGCTGTACAGCGGCGGCGCGACCAATTCGCAGGTGAAACAAGCGCAGTACGGCTTTGTCGGCGCCAGCGAGCAGTTGGAAAGCTCACACCGCAGCGTGGTGCAGACCGTTCGTTCGTCGTTCAACAACGTTAACGCTTCGATCAGCAGCATCAACGCCTACAAACAGGCGGTGATCTCCGCGCAAAGCTCCCTGGACGCGATGGAAGCCGGTTATCAGGTCGGTACCCGCACCATCGTCGACGTGCTGGACGCCACCACCACGCTGTATAACGCCAAACGTCAGCTGTCCGACGCGCGTTATACCTATCTGATCAACCAGCTGAACATCAAGTCGGCGCTCGGCACGCTGAACCAGAACGATCTGCTGCTGCTGAACGGCGCGTTGGGCAAGCCGGTATCGACCGCGCCTGACGCCGTCGC
The DNA here is from genome assembly GCF_022678525.1 of Serratia sp. PGPR-27. Taxonomy (NCBI): domain Bacteria; kingdom Pseudomonadati; phylum Pseudomonadota; class Gammaproteobacteria; order Enterobacterales; family Yersiniaceae; genus Serratia; species Serratia sp. PGPR-27. The sequence goes on from NZ_JALBYS010000038.1 coordinate 34,549, forward strand.
ACCGCAAAACCGCGCGCAGGACGCCTATGCAGACGGCTATCAGGACAATGCGCCGATGCAACAGACTGCGGCGCCAGCGCCGGTGGCCACTCGCGCATCCGCGCCGGCCGTTACCACCAGCCAACCGGCTCGCCACAGCGGCAACCCATTCCGCAACTGATGTCCACACGCTGACAAACACGGGGTCCGGCCTGCGCCGCGCCCCGTTTTTTTTGCCTCGATTTCGCCACTTCTGCCCGCCGCCTCACAGCCGCCGCTGCGCCAGGTGATATCATCGTCACTCTCGTTTTCGCAGTTGGATGAGGTTCGATGGACAACGATTCACGCTGGCAGCAACTGATTAACGACGGCGAACTGCCGCCGCCGCTGCGCCCGACGCCGGCGGTGTATGCCTCCTGGCTGCGCTGCCGCAGCCTGATGCAGCCTGATGTCTGGCAAGCGCCGCACCGCGCGCAGGGCGCGACCTTCGAATCGATTTGCCGCCGCAAGAACGATCTACTGACGCTCGGCCAGGCGGCGCTGGAAGACGCCTGCGAATACATGGAGCCGCGGCGTTGCCTGCTGATGATCCTCGACGAGAGCGGCTGCATGCTGTGGCGCTGCGGCGACGCCCAAACCTGGGAGACTCTGCAGCAACTGGGATTCGCCCCCGGCGCTTACTGGGCCGAGGGACAGATCGGCACCAATGCCCCGGCGCTGGCGGCGGCGGAAGGCCACCCGGTGCGGGTGAGCGGTGAAGAACACGTGCGCCGGGCGCTGCACGGCTGGTCGTTCTGCGCCACGCCGGTCTACGACAACAGCGGCCGCCAGCGCGGCTCGATCGCCCTGGGTTGCCTGCTGGCCGACAGCGCCGCCGGCGATCTGTCGCTGACGCTGGCCATCGCCCGCGAAATAGGCAACTCGCTGAACGCCGACGGCCTGCTGGCGGAATCCAACCGCCATCTGAATCAGCTTTACGGGCTGCTGGACGGCGTGGACGACGGCGTGATGGCCTGGGATCATCGCGGCTACCTGCAATACATCAACCAGCGCGCCGCCGGCCTGCTAAAACTGGACGAGCAGCAGAGCCAGGGCAAACCGCTGGCGCAGTTGCTGACGCTGCCCGCTCTGCTCAAGCGCGCCATCGCCGATCGGCAACCGCTGCAACACGTCGAAGTCACCTTCGAAAGCCAGCGGCAATTTATCGCCGCCTTGCTGACGCTCAAGCCGATTTTCGACGGCGATCGCTGCAGTTTCATCGCCCTGCTGCACCCGCTCGAACGGCTGCGCCAATATGTCAGCAGCCAGCTGGGGCGCGTCAGCCACAGCTTCGAGCAGATGCCCTCCGCCTCGCTGGAGATGCGGCGGCTGATCCGTTACGGCCAGCAGGCGGCCAAAGGCCAGCATCCGATCCTGCTGCGCGGGGAGGAAGGCGTCGGCAAAGAGCTACTCAGCCAGGCCATCCACAACGCCGGCGAACGCGCCGCCGGGCCGTATATCGCCCTCAACTGCCAACTGCTGCCGCAGGCGCAGGGGCTGCGTGAGCTGCTGGGCAGCGACGCCAGCGAAGAAGAGGCGGGCCAGCTCAGCAAATTCGAATTGGCCAACGGCGGTACGCTGTACCTCGAACAGATCGAATACCTGCCGGCGGAGATGCAGTCGGCGTTGCTGCAGGTGCTGAAAACCGGCGTGGTGATCCGCCTCAATTCCAGCCGGGTGATCCCGGTCGATGTGCGGGTGATCGCCGGCAGCGCCGCCGATCTGCCGCTGCTGGTGCAGCAAAACCGCTTCCGCCGCCAGCTGTTTTACAGCCTGCAGGCGTTCGAGATCCAGATCCCGCCGCTGCGCCAGCGGCTGAGCGATATTCCGCTGCTGGTCAAACACCATTTGCGCACGCTGGAGCAGCATTTCCAGTGTCGCTTTCGGGTGGATGACGAAGTGATGGCCCAGCTGGCTCTCTACCTGTGGCCGGGCAACGATTTGGAGCTGAAAGGAGTGGTGGAGCGCGCGGCGATGATTTGCCACGGCCACCACATCCAGCTGGCGGATCTGCCGGCGCACCTGCTCGGCCAGCCGTCGCTGCTGGAAAGCGATCCGCAGCCCGGCGCACCGCTGTTGACGCTGACAGACATGGAACGCCAGGCGATCCTGCGCGCAGCGACCGTCAGCCGCGGCCAGCTGACGGAAATGGCGCAGCTGCTGGGCATAGGCCGCACCACGCTGTGGCGGAAGATCAAACAGCACGGGATCGACATCCGCCAGTTCAAGCTGCGCGCCTAGTGGCTGAGCTGCAATACCCCGCGCGCGGCGTCCAGCATCGCCTTCTGCCCGCTGCGGGTTTTGCTCAGGCAATCCTGCATGCCGACCACCATCGGAATGCCCATCGCCTTCGCCAAAATGGCGCTGTGCGACAGGGCATTGCCGCCACTCAGACAGATGCCGAGCACCAGCCGCCTGTCGAGCATCACCACCTCCGAAGGCATCAGTTCGTCCATCACCAATATTGACGGTTCTGTCAGCGCAATAACCGGCAGCGGCAGCCCCTGCAGATGGCACAGCGTGCGGCGCAGCATGTCGCGCACGTCCAGTTCGCGCGCCCGCATGTAGTCGTCATCCAGCTCGCGGTACTCTTCGGCGATCGCCTCCAGCACCTGTCGCCAGGCCTGCTCGGCGCTGCACAGCTGTTGCGCGATGCGGGTGTAAGCCGCCTGCTGCAGATCCGGATCGTCCAGCAGCATGCTGTGGGCGCCGAAGATCGCCGCCTGCGGCTTGCCGATCAGCGTGCCGGTGCGTTCCGCCAGCCGGTTCAGATCGCTCAGCGTATGCTGTAGCGCCTCCCGCAGGCGTTGCTGTTCGCCCAATACCTCGTCCGCGCCGATGCGCCGCTCGGACGTGGGTGGCCAGAAGCTGTAAGCCTGGAACACCGGCCCGCTGGTGACGCTTTCCGCCACCGGAATACCGTGCAGCGAAGGCTGCTGCCGCTCGGAGACCGTCTCGCCAAAATGCTGCTCCGCCAACGCTTTGAACGCCGCCAGCGCCTCGTCCGCCTGCGCGCCGTCGGCGATCAAACGGATGGTGTCGCCGTGACGCACCTGCAGCAGCGCCAGCTGATTGAGGCTGCGCGGATCGACGCACTGCCCCTGCTTTTCCAGCACCAGCTCGGCCTTGAACGGCGCCAGCGTCTCGACCAGCCGCGCCGCCGGGCGCGCATGCAACCCGTGCGGATTCTGCACCGTCCAGGTTGCGCTTTTGCCCTGCGCCAGCGGCAAGGCCACGGTTTTCGCCGTAGGTGAAGCCTCGCCCAGCTGTGCCTGTTTGCCCTGCAGCGCCCCCTGCGCCTCCGCTACCACCTGCTCCAGTGAGGCGCCGGAGTTGGCGGCAACCACCGCCGCCAGCGTGCCTTCAACCAGCGGCGCCGCACACAGCCTCACTTTGGCGGCCAGACCCGGGTCCAGCAGATCGAGCGCGGTTTCGGCACTGAGCAGCGCGCTGCCCAGATCCATCAGCACCAGAACGCCATCGCCGTCGGCGACCGCTTCGATCGCCTCCATCACTTTGACCGCGTCGGTGCCGATCGGGTGCTGCTCGTCATCCACACCCGCCGCCAGCGCCAGTTTGCAGCCGTCGCCGCGCATCATCTGCCGCGCCAACTGCTCAACGCCGCGCGCCAGCAACGCGCTGTGCGAAACCACCACGATATTAATCATCTCGCCTCCTGCTAACTGCCGGCGACCTCGGCCAGCGTTTTCATCATCAACATCACCGAAGTGGCGCCGGGATCCTGGTGGCCGATGCTGCGCTCGCCCAGGTAACTGGCCCGCCCCTTGCGCGCCTGCATGGTGATGGTGCTCTCCACCGCCCGCTCGGCGCTGTCGGCGGCGCGCTGCAGCGCCTCCGCCACGCTCAGGTTCTGCTGCGCGGACTGGCCGAGGCTTTCCACCACCGGCCACCAGACGTCGCACATGGTCTTGTCGCCCGGCTCCGCTTTGCCGCGCATCACCACGCCTTCAACCCCTTCCTGCATCACCTGATGCAGCTCCGTCAGATCCAGGCTTTGCTTGGCGTTCGCCGCCTGCGCCGCGCGGATGAAGAAGGTGCCGAACAGCGGACCGCTGGCGCCCCCCACGCTCGACAGCAGCGTCATGCCGGTGTTTTTCAGGATAAAACCGATGTCTTTGTCCGCCACCGACGGCAGTTTTTCCACCACCTTATTGAAACCGCGATTCATGTTCAAACCGTGGTCGGCATCACCGATCTCGGTGTCCAACTGGGTCAGAAAATCGCGCTCCCGGCTGAACACCTCGCCGCAACGCATCAGCCAATCGACAACCTGTTGTTTGGTCAACGCCATGATTCCTCCTCAGCAACCCCAACGCAGCGCAGGCGTTTTCACCGGCGCATCCCACAAGGACAACAGCTCGTCGTCCACGTTCAACAACGTGATGGATACCCCCTGCATATCCAGCGAGGTGCAATAAGAACCCACCAGGTTGCGTTCAATGATGATGCCCGCCTCGGCGCAGCGCTCCGCCAGCCGATGGTACACGCCATACAACTCAGACAATGGCGTGGCGCCCAGATTGTTGACCAGCGCGATCACCCGATCGCCGCGCGTCAGCGGCTGCTTGGTCTGCATCTCGTCGCGCCACTCGCCCTGCTGACGATCCCAGACGCGGATCGCGCGCTGATAGTGGCCGTGGTCGATCAACGTATGGAACATGTCGTCCACCGCTGCGTTGAGCGTGGTGAACGGGCGGCGCGCAATGCCTGGCTCGCCGTGAATGCCGACGCCGAACTCCATTTCGTTCTCCGCCAGGGTGAACGACGGCTTGCCGGCGGCCGGCACGGTACAGGCGCCCAGCGCGATGCCGATCGAATGCCCGTGGTTGTTGATGCGATGCCCCAGCGTCACCACGCTGTCCAGATCGTCGCCGCGCGCCGCGGCGGCGCCCAACAGTTTCTCCATCAGCACGGTGTTGGCCACCCCGCGCCGCCCAGCGGTAAACAGGCTGTCTTTGACCGCCACGTCGTCATCCACCAGCACCGTCGCCACCGCGACGCCGCTGTCGTGCAGCAGCTCGGTGGCGGTTTCGAAGTTGAGCACGTCGCCGGTGTAGTTCTTGATCAGCAGCAGCACCCCGGCGCCGCCGTCGATCGCTTGACCACACTCGTACATTTTATCCGGCGTCGGCGAGGTGAAAATCTCACCCGGACAGGCGCCGTCGAGCATCCCTTCACCGACGAAGCCGCAGTGCATCGGCTCATGGCCGCTGCCGCCGCCGGACAGGATCGCCACTTTGCCCGCCACCGGCGCGTCGGCGCGGGTCACGAACACCGGATCCGCGTGCACCAGCAACTCGGGGTGAGCTTCCGCCAGCCCCTGCAACTGCTCTTCCAACACCGACTCGACCTGATTAATCAGTTTTTTCACGATGGTTTCCTCTGTAAGAACAGGGGCGCGGCGCACCGTGCCCCAACGGTATCAATGACGCTGCACCCAGGCGGCGCCCAGCCTATCCGCCGTCAGGATCGCCGCCTGCACGCCCGCAGGGGTGACCTTGAACGGCATGTTGTGAATGGTTTCACCCGCGGCGCAGCTGGCCTCGGCCACCGCCATCATCTTCGCCGTCGCATCGCCGGTGACGCCCATCTGCGCCAGCGTGATCGGCAAGCCGATGTCATGACAAAACGCCAGCACGGTTTCAATCTGCGCCATCGGGCTGTTCTGCAGCACCAGTTGCGCCAGGGTGCCGAACGCCACTTTCTCGCCGTGATACAGGTGGTGACACTCCTCCAGCACGGTGAAACCGTTGTGAATGGCATGCGCCGCCGCCAGCCCGCTGCTCTCGAAGCCGATGCCGCTCAGATACGTATTGGCCTCAATGATGCGTTCCACCGCTTCCGTCACCACGCCGGCCTCGACCGCCAGTTTGGCTTTTACCCCTTCGGCCAGCAGCGTGTCGTAGCACAGCCGCGCCAGACTGAGCGCCGCCAGCGTCGATTTGCCGCCGGCCATGCTGGTGGCCTGCGCGTCGAAGCAGGCCTGGGCTTCGAAATAGGTGGAGAGCGCGTCGCCCATGCCGGCTACCAGCAGGCGCACCGGCGCTTTGGCGATGATGGCGCTGTCCATCACTACCATGTCCGGGTTGCGCGGGTAGATCAGGTATTCAGCGAATTCGCCCTGTTCGGTGTAGATAACCGACAGCGCGCTGGTCGGCGCATCGGTGGAGGCGATGGTGGGAATGAGCACCACTGGCAGCCGTTGGTAGTGGGCGACGGCCTTGGCGGTGTCGAGCGTCTTGCCGCCGCCGACGCCGATCACCCCGCGGCAGCCGTGGGTCTGCAGCTCGCGGCCAAGGCGGTCTATCTCTTTACGGCAGCACTCGCCGTTGAAGCGGGCCGCATGATGTTTCACGCCGTGCTGCTGCAGACTGCCCATCAGGGTGTCGCCCGCCAGCTGCATCACAAAGTCGTCAGCGATCACGAAATAATGGTCGGCGAGGGATTTGGCGTATTCGCCGACGGCGGACAGCGCATTGGCGCCCTGAATGTATTTGCCTGGTGACTGGATGATTCTCAACATAACCGGATCCTTGTAGGGAGTTGGCGATGGTAACGTTCAGATATCAGGTGATGACGCGCCGGCTTCGCCGCCGGCTTGTTGTTGTGCTTCGACTATGAGCGCCTGCCGCCCGCCTGGCGAGCCACGCGATTTTTGTTCCATTATGGAACATCATCATAGCGACAACGTTTCATGATGAAACGCTAACGCGCGTTTTTTCGCCGCGAAAGCGAACTGGCGCACACCCCAACGTATAACTGCGTAAAGAGTGGATTCTGCGGGCGTTTCAGCTTTAATTTTGACCATGTTTCCCCTATCCTTAGCGCCACTACTGGGAAAGGGCGAAAACAGCCCGCATGATGGGATTGATAACGATGAAACGGACAAAAAACATCAACCAAGAGACGTTCCGCAAATCCTGGCGCAGCTACCGTGTCGCGCCCGTGGCCTTGGCGATCAGCGCCGTCTTTATGCTGGCCGGCTGCGAGAAGAGCGATGAAACGGTCTCCCTGTATCAGAATGCCGATGACTGTTCGCGCGCCAATCCTTCGATGAGCGAGCAGTGCACCACCTCCTACAACAATGCCCTGAAAGAAGCGGCGAAAACCGCGCCGAAATACGCCACTCGCGAAGACTGCGTCGCCGAGTTCGGCGAAGCGCAGTGTACCCAGGCTCCGGCACAGGCCGGCATGGCGGCGGAGTCACAAAGCAGCGGCAGCTTCTGGATGCCGCTGATGGCGGGCTACATGATGGGCCGCCTGATGGGCGGTTCCGGCTTCGCGCAGCAGCCGCTGTTCACCTCCAAGAATGCCGCCAGCCCGGCGAACGGCAAGTTTGTCGACGCCAGCGGCAAGAGCTACGGCCCGGCCACCGCCGGCGGCCGCACCATGACGGTGCCGAAAACTGCCATGGCGCCGAAGCCTGCGGTCACCAATACCGTTACCCGCGGTGGCTTCGGCGAGACCGTGGCCAAGCAGACCAGCATGCAGCGCAGCAGTGCCACCTCCAACTCCGGCTCTCGCAGCATGGGCGGTTGATGCATGAAACGTATTGCTATTACTGAGCGCCCGGACTGGCGTGAAAAAGCGACCGAGTTCGGTTTTCGTTTCCACACCATGTACGGCGAGCCGTACTGGTGTGAAGACGCCTATTACCAGTTCACGCTGGCGCAGATTGAAGAGATCGAAAGCGCCACCGCCGAGCTGCATCAGATGTGCCTGCAGGTGGTGGAGAAAGTGGTCGGCAGCGACGAGCTGATGGCCAAGTTCTGCATCCCGAAACACACCTGGGAGTTCGTGCGCAGCTCCTGGCGCACCAACCAGCCGTCGCTGTATTCGCGTCTCGATCTGGCCTACGACGGCGTCAACCCGCCGAAGCTGCTGGAGAACAACGCCGATACGCCGACCTCGCTGTATGAAGCGGCCTTCTTCCAGTGGCTGTGGCTGGAAGATCAGATCAATGCCGGCAAGCTGGATCCGCAATCGGATCAGTACAACAGCCTGCAGGAGAAGCTGATCGAGCGTTTCGCCGAGCTGAAAGCGCATCACGGCTTCGGCCTGCTGCACCTGGCCTGCTGCCAGGACAGCGAAGAAGATCGCGGCACGGTGCAATATCTGCAGGACTGCGCGCAGGAAGCCGGTCTGCCGACCGAGTTCCTGTTCATGGAAGAGATTGGCCTTGGCGAGAAAGGTCAATTCACCGATCTGCAGGATCAGGTGATCGGCAACCTGTTCAAGCTCTATCCGTGGGAATTCATGCTGCGCGAGATGTTCTCCACCAAGCTGGAAGACGCCGGCGTGCGTTGGCTGGAGCCGGCCTGGAAAAGCATCATCTCCAACAAGGCGCTGCTGCCGCTGCTGTGGGAAATGTTCCCGAACCACCCTAACCTGCTGCCGGCTTATTTCGCGCAAGACGATCATCCGCCGATGGATCATTACGTCACCAAACCGCTGTTCTCGCGCGAAGGCGCCAATATCCAGATCGTCGAAAACGGTCAGGAAGTGGCGCGCGTCGATGGGCCGTACGGCGAAGAAGGTATGATCGTGCAGCAGTTCCATCCGCTGCCGAAGTTCGAAGACAGCTACACGCTGATCGGCAGCTGGCTGGTGAACGATCAGCCCTGCGGCATCGGCCTGCGCGAAGATCGCGAACTGATCACGCAGGATCTGTCGCGCTTCTATCCGCACACCATCCTCGGCTGATCGCTCCACTGAAGGTAAAAACGCCAGTCTCTGACTGGCGTTTTTTCTTTAGCCCACCTGCACCGACAGCATGCTAAGCGCCCCCATTTCGATACCGTCGATCGGCACGCTGATGGCCTCTTTTCCATCCCAGCCGCCGAGCACATACAGCAACGGCAGATAGTGTTCCGGCGTCGGATTCGACAGCGCCGCCCCCTCATGGCGCATGAAATCCACCAGCGGATGGTTATCGCCCCGATAACGCAGGTTATCCCGGACAAAGTTATTGAATGATTCCGCCCACGGGTAGGCGCTGGTATCGCCCTGCCATTTCACCATGCGCAGGTTGTGCACCACGTTGCCGCTGGCGACGATCATCACGCCCTCGTCCCGCAGCGCGGCGAGTTTGCGGCCCAGCTCATAGTGATAGGCCGCCGGCTGCGTGCCGTCGACGCTGAGCTGCACCACCGGAATGTCAGCATCGGGATACATCTTGATCAGGACACCCCAGGTGCCGTGATCCAATCCCCACTCGCCGAGATCCGCCGTTACCGGCACCGGCGCCAGAATTTGCTGCAGCTGCGCGGCCAGCGCGGGAGAGCCCGGTGCCGGATAGCGGGTATCAAACAGCGCCTGCGGGAACCCGCCAAAGTCGTGAATGGTTTTGGGTTTTTCCATCGCGGTGACCGCAGTGCCGCGGGTATACCAATGCGCGGAAACCGCCACGATCGCCTTAGGGCGCGGCAATGACTCACCCAACGCACGCCATGCCCGGGTGTAACGGTTGTCTTCCAGCACGTTCATCGGGCTACCGTGGCCAAGAAACAGTGCCGGCATACGAGAGGTGTTCATAGAGGGATCCTTAGTTCAAATTGTGCTATGCCGCTACATTACGCGCTTTGCCGCACCAACACAGCCGGATAACCGTGATGAAGATATTCAATAAATTTGAATTAAAAGTAGAGAAATACGCCGGTCCGCAGAAAGATAAAAAAATCATATATTTCAATAAATTAATAATATCAGTGAATAGCATGACATTACTGCCACACAGATCCAATTTGTGAACAATTTATGTATTTTTTGTTAACATAATCTATACACTCCTCCTCTGCCGACGGGAGCAGGCAACGCCGTCGCGCGATGGGAATTACGTCTCACCAAGGAGGAATTCATGTTCGGACTCACACTGGCAACCCGCCTGGCGCTTTCCATGTTCTTACTCGCCGGCTGGACGGCAACCACCGGCGCGGCGGACAACGCGCAGCTGACGCAGCGCGAAGATCCTTACTTCCTTCAGGCGCAAGCTCAGCTGCAACAGCGGCTGAAGCAAACGCCAAACACCAACCGCGCCAAAAACGTCATTCTGGTGGTCGGCGACGGCATGGGGTTTTCCACCGTGACCGCCGCTCGCATTTTTGAAGGGCAGCAGCGCGGCGTGGATGGCGAATCCAACGTGCTGGCCTGGGAGGCCTTCCCCTATTTGGCGGCGGCCAAAACCTACTCCGCCGACGCCCAAATCACCGACTCTGCGCCCAGCGCGGTGGCGATGACCACCGGCGTCAAAACCATCAACGATCTGATGGGCCTCAACCATACGGCTACCCTCAACAACTGCGAGGATCAGCAAACCAAGGCCGTCACCACGCTGTGGGAGATGGCCGCAACGCTCGGCATGTCCACCGGCGCCGTGACGACCGCCACCATTACCCACGCCACGCCGGGCGCCACCTATGCCCATATCGCCAATCGCGACTGGGAGTCTGACGCCAAAATGCCGGCGGACGCCCTGGCCGCAGGCTGCCGCGACATCGCGCGCCAGCTGGTGGAAATGAAGTACGGCAACGGCCTGAACGTGGCGATGGGGGGCGGGCGCGCCAACTTCCTGCCCGACAGCGTGAGCGATCCGGAATATCCCGGCAAGAAAGGCGCCAGAAAGGACGGCCGCGACCTGACGCAGGCCTGGCTGCAACGCTACGGCGAGCGCGGGCAATACGTCTGGAATCAGGCGCAGTTCGACAAAATCGAACCGGGCAACGTCGACCATCTGCTGGCTCTGTTCGAACCGTCGCACATGAACTTCGAGCACGACCGGCGGCAAGACGCGGCGGGAGAACCCTCACTGGCGGAAATGACCGGCAAGGCCATCGATATTCTGTCCAGGAATCCTGAGGGCTACCTGCTGTTAGTCGAGGGCGGACGCATCGATCACGGCAGCCATAACGGCAATGCCTACCGCACGCTGAGCGACGCGGTCGCGCTGAACGAAGCGGTGAAAACCATCATCGATAAGGTCAATCTGGACGACACGCTGGTGATCGTGACCGGCGATCACAGCCACACGCTGACCATCGCCGGCTATGCCAAGCGCGGCAATCCTATCCTCGGCATTTCCGTCGGCGTCGACGGCAAACCGCGGCTGGGCAGCGACGGCAAGCCCTACACCACCGTCGGCTTCGCCAACGGCCCCGGCGGCACAATCCCGCTGACCGAGCGCCCGGCATTAACCATGGAACAGGCCACCGCGCCCGACTTTATTCAGCCGGCGCTGGTGCCGCTGAAAAGCGAGACGCACGGCGGGGAAGATCTCGGCATCTACGCCATCGGCCCCTGGGCCCATCTGTTCCAGGGCACGGTGGAGGAGAACTACACCTTCCATGTGATGAATTATGCCAGCCGCATCGGCGAACGCCTGTCAAAACGCTAGCCACAAAAAAAGCCGCTTTACGCGGCTTTTTTATCGTTGAAAGCGGCCGGCGATCAGCTGGCTTTTTTCTCGTGCGCCTGGCGGTAGGCCACCAGATCTTCGATGGTCAGCACCACCATGTCGTGCTGTTTGGCGAAGGTAATCACTTCCGGCGCATGCGCCATGCTGCCATCGTCGTTGGTCAGTTCACACAGCACGCCGGCGGGTTTGAAACCGGCCATGGAAACCAGATCGATGGTCGCTTCGGTGTGGCCGCGGCGGCTCAGCACGCCGCCCGGCTGCGCGCGCAGCGGGAACACGTGGCCCGGACGGTTCAGGTCGCTCGGCTTGGCGCTGTCTGCCACCGCCGCACGGATGGTGGTCAGGCGATCGGAAGCGGATACCCCGGTGGTCACGCCCTGCGCCGCTTCGATGGTCACGGTGAAGGCGGTCTGGAACTGGCTGGAGTTGTTGGTCACCATCATCGGCAGCTCAAGCTGCTGACGGCGTTCTTCGGTGATGCACAGGCACACGATGCCGCTGCCGTGGCGAATAGTCAGCGCCATCTGCTCAACGGTCATGGTTTCCGCGGCGAAGATCATGTCACCTTCGTTTTCACGGTTTTCATCATCGAGCACCATTACGCCGCGCCCGTTGCGCAGTGCGTCGATCGCGCGTTCAACGCGTTCTGTTGGCGTGCCGAAGTCTGAAAGTAGCGTCTGATTCATGGTAAAAAACCTCATTAAAAATTATGGATTACCAGAACCAGGGCGATCTTGAGGAGTAGCTAGCAATAGCTAAAAAAATAACGCAAGCGGGCGCATGCCCGGCAGATACCGTTACTCTCTCCCATCCGGACTATAACCGTCGGCCCCGGAATTACACCGGATCTGCTGACCTCTAACCGGCCTTTACAGGCTGGCTGAGCGCTCGCGGGCTTTCACCGTAGAAGGTGATTTACCGCCGGTGGGGACTTTCACCCCGCCCTGAGAATAAGCAAGATGACTATAACGCTAATGGGTAGACAGGGCAATTGGCAAAAGCACAATTCGGCCACGTACGGCGAATGCGCTTAATGGTTTATCCGGCGGGCAACTCGCATTACACTAAGCGGCAGCTATTAAACTCTGAAAGGGATACGCCATGATTGACCCGAAAAAAATCGAACAAATCGCACGCCAGGTTCATGAGTCCATGCCTAAAGGCGTTCGTGAATTCGGGGAAGACGTTGAGAAAAAAATCCGTCAGGTGCTGCAGTCGCAGCTGACCCGTCTGGATTTGGTTAACCGCGAAGAGTTCGACGTGCAGACTCAGGTGCTGTTGCGCACCCGCGAGAAGCTGGCGCTGTTGGAGCAGCGCATGGCCGAGCTGGAAAGCAAGCTGAGCGCGGCGCCGGCCGCCAAGCAGGAAGACGAATAATTCCCGCCAAGGGCGCGCACCGCGCGCCCTTGATCTTTAGGTTGCCCGGCGTTAGCCGCGCCCGTCTTTGATCGCTTTGATGATGTTGGTGGTCGACAGGCCGTCTTCAAAGTTCAGCACTTTGACATCGCCGCCGTTGGCCCACACTTCCGCACTGCCGGCAATCTCTTCCGGCTTGTAATCGCCGCCTTTCACCAGCAGATCCGGCAAGATGTCGGCGATCAAGCGCTGCGGCGTGTCCTCCTCGAACGGCACCACCCAATCCACCGCTTCCAGCGCGCCCAGCACAATCATGCGGTTCTCCAGCGCGTTGACCGGGCGTTTTTCCCCTTTCAGACGCTTGGTCGAGGCGTCGCTGTTCACCGCCACGATCAGGCGATCGCCCAGTTTGCGGGCGTTGGCCAGATAGGAGACGTGGCCGGCATGCAGAATGTCGAAGATGCCGTTGGTCATCACCACTTTCTCACCGCGCTGACGCGCCTGCGCCACGGCGTTTTTCAACTGTGCTTCGGTCATCACGCCAAAGCCGGTTTCGGCGCGGCCGCGCACCGCGTTTTCCAGCTCGATCGGCGACACGGTAGACGTACCGAGCTTGCCCACCACCACGCCGGCGGCGGCGTTAGCCAGGAAGCAGGACTCTTCCAGCGAATTGCCGGCGGCCAGCGAGGCGGCCAATACGCCGATCACGGTGTCGCCGGCGCCGGTCACATCGAACACTTCCTGTGCCTGGGTCGGCAAGTGCAGTGGCTCAACGCCAGGCTGCAGCAGCGTCATGCCGTGTTCGGAGCGGGTAACCAGCAGCGCCGACAGCTCGAAATCCGCCACCAGCTTCATGCCGCGTTCCACCAGTTCCGCTTCATCCTTACAGTGGCCCACCACCGCTTCGAACTCGGACAGGTTCGGCGTCAGCAGCGTCGCGCCGCGATAGCGCTCGAAATCGGAGCCTTTCGGATCGATCAGCACCGGCACTTTGGCGGCGCGCGCCAATTGGATCATGCCCTGCACCTGGCTGAGCGCGCCCTTGGCGTAATCGGACAGCACCAGCGCGCCGATCTGCGGCAGCGCCTGCTGAATGCGCTCCAGCATCGGCTGCGGATCGACGTTGGAGAAGCCTTCTTCGAAGTCGAGACGGATCAGCTGCTGGTTACGCGACAGCACGCGCAGCTTGGTGATGGTCGGATGGGTCGGCACCGAGACGAAGTCGCAGCGCACGTTGACTTCATTCAGCTTGGCGCTCAGCGCCCGCGCCGCATCGTCGATGCCGGTCAGGCCCACCAGACGGGAAGTGGCGCCCAGCGAAGCGATGTTCATCGCCACGTTAGCCGCGCCGCCGGGACGCTCTTCGATGGTATCGACCTTGACCACCGGCACCGGGGCTTCCGGTGAAATGCGGCTGGTCGGCCCATACCAATAGCGATCCAACATGACGTCACCGACCACCAGCACACCGGCGCGGCGAAAATCAGGCAGCGTAACTTTCATCCGATAACTCCAAAAAAGAACAAAATTTTAGTGGCGCAGATATTACCACAGACCGCCGGAATACCCGCAAAAAGGTATTAATCCAGCCATTTGGCCCAGCTGGCGCGCACCTGCTCGCGCTCGGCGGCAAACAGCTCGCTGCCGACCTTGCCGGAATGTTCCTGCAGCGCCAGGTGGTGGATCTCGTCGCGCATGGTGACATAAGCCTGGGTCAGCGCACGCGCCTCCTCTTCCGGCATGATGTCGTAATTGGCCATCAGCTCGAAGATACGCACGTTGTCCGACCAACGCGTCAGGCGCGGTTCACCCGGCGCATAGCGTAAGACCAGATATTGGGCGATAAATTCGATGTCGGTAATGCCACCCTCATCGGCCTTGATATCAAACAGATCGCGCTGCTTGTTGCCGAGATGGTTGCGCATTTTTTCGCGCATCTCGCGCACTTCGCGCTTCAGGGTCTGCGCATCGCGCGTTTTGCACAGGATCTCGCGCCGGATCGCGTCGAACTGCTGATGCAGCGCCGGGTCGCCATGCACGATGCGCGCGCGCACCAGGGCCTGATGTTCCCAGGTCCAGGCTTCGTTTTGCTGGTAGTCGGCGAACGCCTCGACGGTGCTGACCAGCATCCCCGCAGCGCCGGAAGGCCGCAGGCGCGCGTCCACCTCATACAGAATGCCCGAGGACGTGCGGGTGCTGAACAGATGCATCACCCGCTGCGCCAGCCGCAGGTAGAACTGGCGGCCGTCGATGCAGCGATCGCCATCGGTCATCACCTCCGGCGGGCAATCCAGCAGGAACACCAGATCGAGATCGGAACTGTAACCCAGCTCCCAGCCGCCCAGCTTGCCGTAGCCGATCACCGCAAAGCCGCGCCCTTCGCGCTCCTGCAGATGGGTCGGTTGGCCGTAGCGCGCCACCATATCGCTCCAGGCCTGCTGCACCACCGCGTCGATGATCGCCTCCGCCAGATAAGTCAGGTGATCGCTCACTTTCATCACCGGCAGCGCGCCGGCGATATCCGCCGCGGCGATGCGCAGCTGCTGCGCCTGTTTGAACTGGCGCAGCGCCTCCAGCTTTTGCTCTTCATCGTCTTCCGGCACCCGCAGCAGGTACTGACGCAGCTCGCTGCGGTAGGCGTCCAGCGCCACCGGCTGATACAGCGTGGCCGGATCCAGCAGCTCGTCCAGCAACAGCGGGTAACGCGACAGCTGGTTGGCGACCATCGGCGACGCGGCGCACAGGCGGATCAGATGGCTGAGCGCCGCGTGATACTCCACCAGCAACTCGAGGTAGGTGGTGCGGGTGACGATGCTGAGCAACAGCTGCGCCAGCCGCACCAGCGCGGTCGGGGCGTCCTGGCGCGGGCATACCTCCGCCAGCAGGCGCGGCATCAGTTGATCGAGCACGTCGCGGCCGCGCGGGCCGATAGTGCGCTTGTCGACGTCGTGGCGGAAATCGGCGATGGTGCGCAGCATCTGTCGGCGCCCCTCTTCATCGAGGTGCGGCGTCAGCGGCGCCAGCTCGTTCTCCTCCAGCGCGTCCTGCCACAGGCTGTGGTAGTGCTGGTAGTCGGGATCTTCACCGACATCCGGGCTATCGTCGCCGATCAGGTCGTCGAACACCGCGCGCACCGCCTGCATGTGCGCGTCCAGCGCCGCCATCAGCGCCGGCCAATCCGCCAACCCCATGCCGTAGGCCAACCGCGCCTGATCGAGCGCCTCCTGCGGCAGCGTCTGGGTTTGCTGATCGCCGATCGCCTGCAGCAGGTTCTCCAGCCGCCGCAGGAACAGGTAGGCGGCGCTCAGCGCCCGCACCTGCTCACTTTCCAGCAGCCCCAGCTCACCCACCGCCTGCAACGTCGGCAACAGCGAACGCCCCTGCAACGCCGGTTCACGGCCGCCGCGGATCAGCTGGAATACCTGAGTGATGAATTCGATTTCGCGAATGCCGCCGGCGCCCAGCTTGATGTTGTCCTTCAGACCGCGCCGCCGCACTTCGCGGGCGATCATGCCCTTCATGTTGCGCAAAGATTGGATGACGCTGAAATCGATGTAGCGGCGGAACACGAACGGCCGCAGCGTTTTGCGCAGCTCCTGGCTGTAGGCGTCTTCCGCCCCGCCCATCAGGCGCGCCTTTACCATCGCATAGCGCTCCCAGTCGCGCCCCTGTTCCTGGTAGTAATCCTCCAGCGCCGCAAAGCTCATCACCAACGGGCCGCTGTCGCCGAACGGCCGCAGCCGCATGTCGACGCGATAGACGAAGCCATCGATGGTCTGTTGATCCAACGCCTTGATCAGCCGCTGGCCGAGGCGGGTGAAGAACTGGGCGTTATCCAGCTCGCGCCGCCCGCCCTGGGTTTGACCATTTTCCGGGTAAGCGAAGATCAGATCGATGTCCGATGAGAAGTTCAGTTCGCCGCCGCCCAGCTTACCCATGCCGAGGATCAACAGCGGCTGCGGCTCGCCGGCGGCGTTGCACGGCGTGCCCCATTCGCGGCAGCAGGTTTGATACAGCCAGTCGCGCGCGCTGACGATCAGCGTCTCCGCCAGCCCGCTCAGCTGCAGCAACGTTTCTTCGGTCGAACACAGCCCCTGCGCCTGCGCCCAGGCGATGCGCACCAGCGTTTCGCGGCGAAACAGACGCAGCGTACGCATCAGCTGCGCTTCGTCGCGCACCTCTTCCAGCTCGTCCTGGAGCCAGGCGGCATAGTGTTGCCACTCGCCGGGTGCCGGCGGCTGTTCGCGCAGCGTCGCCAGCCAGGCCGGCTGGGCGAGCAGCGCGTCGCTGACGAAATCGCTCGACGCCAGCACCCACTGCTCCTGCTCGCTAAAGGCGCAGTCCGCGCCGTGAACTTCCTGAAAACGCTGCACAACCTGCTGTGCCTGAGCCTGTAACGCGGCTGAAAGTGGCGACATAGTGTATGACCCGTTCTGCGGCCCGCGGCTGGCGGGCCGGCTGGATTAACGAAGCGCGCCGTTTAACCAGAATGGCGCATGCGATAAGGCCTGTTTGCGGCTGGCTTCATACCAGCCCTGGCGGCGCTCGCTCAGCGCCGCCTGCAGCTCGCGCCAGGCGTCGATATAAGGCCCGGTCTGCTCGTCGGGGTAAGCGCCCGACAGCAGGACCAGCGCCGAAATCTGACGCGTCAGGCGCGGCAATTGTTCCTGATATTCATCTTCGTTCAGCGTACGGCTGAAGGCCTCTTTCAGCTCCGCGCCGCTGCGCCCCAGCATGATGTCGCTGAAGCGTTTGAAAGAACCGTCCAGCTTGGCCTGCGCTTTGGCGTCGATAAACGGCCGCCAGGCGCCGCGCACCAGCCATGATGTGAGCGCCAACTTACATTGCAGGTAGACCGCGCTGTAACACAGGATCTCCGGTTGCGCGGTTTTGTCCGCCAACAGCGGTTCGAGCTCGGTCAGGCGGGCGCGCAGATCGGCACTGGCCTTGCGCGGCACCAGGCCGCCGAAGATCACCAGCGCCTGGCGGATCGTGCCAACCGCCTCAATCACCGAAGCGCGCGCCTGCGCGTCGCCGCGCAGCCACAGCTCTTCATGGTACTGCCAGTGGTTGAGCGCCAGCTCGAAGGCGGCGATCATCCCCTGCTCCACGGTCGCCTTCGCCGCCGGCTTCAGCACCCGCAGCGGGCGCACCTCACGCGGCGGATTGCCCTGCGCCAGGTGGTAACCGCGCGCCGCCTTGCTCAGGCTGCCCTGACGCAGCCCGTCGTGCGCCGCCAGCTCACCGGCCAACGCCAGCAGATCGGCGGTATTGCCTTTCAGCAGCTCCAGTTCTATCTCGCTCAGGGCTTCGCTGAGGCCACCAGCACGCACTTCTCCCTGATCCAGGCCAATCTCTATCTCGCTTTGGCCGTAAGTAACCACCCACTTCTCACGCACGAAATCCGTACGGAACAGCGGTTGCAACGCCTGCTGCAGCGCCGCGATATCGCAATCCTGCGGCCAGATGTCGGCAGGAAACTGCGCCAACGCCAGCTGCGGCTCGGCGATAGCGACATTGTATTCCGGGCGCTGGTGCAGGCCGCCCACCACTTTACCGGCGGTTTTGATGGTCATCTCATAGCGATCGTCGAAACCGCGAATGCGCAGCCCCATGTCGTGACTGCGCAGGAAGTTGTCGGCCGTTTCGAAGTAAATGTTGGTCAGCTTTTGCGGCGCGGAATGCTGATGCGGCCAGGCGGCGAGCCAGTGTGGCAGAGCGGCCACCGCTTGCGGCGCGGCGATGAATTTCAGTTCAATTTCAACGGTCATAATTCTTTAACACCAATAAGTTACGCATTCGCGTCGGTTTCAGCGCGGCGCGCTCGGCCCGCCGTATGCTGCCCACTGACGCACAGTTGCCGTTATCTTACCGCGATTCCCGGCGCCTTAACCCTGCTAACTGTAGAAAAAACCTGTTACGTTATAAAACGCTGCGCAACTCACAGAATCAGCCACAGTAAGATAGTTCTCATTCCGGTTTTGGCGTTGCGTCGTCAGACTGAACCCTCTACTATCGTTCCATAAATTCACCCAGAAACGATGAACTAATGCAGAAATTACGCCTGATTTTCCTTGCCGCGCTGAGCTTCAGCATCACTTGGGCCGCACATGCCGAAGATAAACGCTATATCTCCGATGAGTTAAGCACTTACGTCCATAGCGGCCCAGGTAATCAGTACCGTATTGTCGGCACTCTGAACGCCGGTGAAGAAGTGACCCTGCTGAGCGTCAACGACAGCACCAACTACGGCCAGATCCGCGATCCGAAAGGCCGCACCACCTGGATCCCGCTCGACCAACTCAGCCAGACGCCAAGCCTGCGCACCCGCGTGCCGGAGCTGGAACAGCAGGTGAAAACCCTGACCGACAAGCTCGCCAACATCGACAACACCTGGAACCAGCGCACGGCGGAAATGCAGGAAAAAGTCGCAGGCAGCGACAGCACCATCAGCAGCCTGCAGAAGGAAAACCAGGATCTGAAAAACCAGCTGGTGGTCGCGCAGAAGAAGGTCAACGCCGTTAACCTGCAGCTCGACGACAAGCAGCGCACCATTATCCTGCAATGGTTCATGTACGGCGGCGGCGTCGCCGGCGTCGGTTTGCTGCTGGGTCTGCTGTTGCCGCACCTGATCCCGCGTCGCAAGAACAACAATCGCTGGATGAACTGATCTCAGTATCGTTCAGTTTGAGTTTGGGCGCCTGCGGGCGCCTTTTTCATTGGCGCCGACATCCCGCGGCCAATTCATGTAATCTGATAGACAGAGCCTTACACGATATTCAGGAGTCAACAGTGCAGATTTATCTGGTCGGCGGCGCCGTTCGCGACAGCCTGCTCAACATTCCGGTGGTCGATCATGATTGGGTGGTGGTGGGCGCCACGCCGGCGGAGCTGCTGGCGTTGGGCTACCAGCAGGTCGGCAAAGATTTTCCGGTGTTCCTCAATCCCGATACCCACGAGGAGTACGCGCTGGCGCGCACCGAGCGCAAATCCGGCCAGGGGTACACCGGTTTTACCTGCTATGCCGCGCCGGACGTCACGCTGGAAGAAGATCTGCTGCGGCGCGATCTGACCCTCAACGCCATCGCCCGTTCCGCCGAAGGGGAACTGATTGACCCCTACGGCGGCGTGGCCGATCTGCAGGCGCGCGTGCTGCGCCACGTTTCCGACGCGTTCGGCGAAGATCCGCTGCGCGTGCTGCGCGTGGCGCGATTCAATGCTCGCTTCGCCCATCTGGGTTTTCGCATCGCCGACGAAACGCTGGCCTTGATGCGCCGGATGGCGCACAGCGGTGAACTGGCCGCGCTGACCGCCGAACGCGTCTGGAAGGAAACCGAAAAGGCGCTGCAAAGCCAGAGCCCGCAGGTCTATTTTCAGGTGCTGCGCGACTGCGATGCGCTGGCGGTGCTGTTCCCGGAAATCGACGCGCTGTTCGGCGTGCCGGCCCCCGCCAAGTGGCATCCGGAGATCGACACCGGCGTGCATACGCTGATGGCGCTGGCGATGGCCGCCCGCCTCACTCCCGAGGTGGACGTACGCTTCGCCACCCTGTGTCATGACCTCGGCAAAGGATTGACGCCAAAAGAGTTCTGGCCGCATCACCACGGCCACGGCCCGGCGGGCGTGCGGCTGGTCGAAGCGCTATGCCAACGGCTGCGGGTGCCCAATCCGGTGCGCGATCTGAGCAAGCTGGTGGCCGAGTACCATGATTTGATCCACACCGTGAACAAGCTGCGGCCGGAGACCCTGCTGAAGCTGTTCGACGCCATCGACGTCTGGCGCAAGCCCCAAAGGCTGGAGCAGATGATCCTGACCAGCGAAGCGGACGCGCGCGGCCGCACCGGCTTTGAGGAGAATCCTTATCCGCAGGGCGACTATCTGCGCCAGGCGTATCAGGTGGCGAACGCGGTATCTATTAAAGAGGTGGTAGCCAGCGGGCTGCAGGGCACCGCGATCCGCGATGAGCTCAAACGCCGTCGCCAGCAGGCGCTGGCCGACTGGAAGCTCAACCAAACCATCCTCAACGATCAGGCATAAAAAAAACCCCGCAGAGCGGGGTTTTTTCTTGCCATCGGGCTTACAAGAATACCATGTAAACCACGGCCGCCACGATAAAGCGGTAGATGGCAAACGGCACGAACGAGATGCGTTTGATCAGCGACAGGAAGGTCTTGATCGCAATCAGCGCCACCACGAAGGCAGTAACGAAACCGACGGCGAACATCGGCAGATCGCCCCAGGTCAGGAAGTGCAGGCTCTTGTACAGATCCAGACCGCTGGCGCCAATCATCATCGGCACCGCCAGGATGAAGGAGAACTCGGACGCCGCATAGCGGTTTACGCCCACCAGCATACCGCCGGCGATAGTGGACCCCGAACGGGAGAAACCCGGCCACAGCGCCAGGCACTGGAAGCAGCCGATCATGAACGCCTGGCGGTAGGTGATGTCATCCAGCCCTTCCGCTCTCGGTGTCTTCGGCTTCAGCCATTCCGCCGCCAGCAACAGCAGGCCGCCGACAACCAACGCGTACATCACGTTTTTCGGCGCGAACAGCGATTTAATCACATCGTGGAATACCAGACCCAGCACCACCGCCGGGATCATCGCCAGCAGGATATGCCCCAGCTTCAGTTGACCGCTGGTTTTGCCCTCGTGCTCCACCGGCTTGCCGCCGAAATGGATGCCGATCAGGCCGAACAACCGGCGCCAGAACATCACCACCACGGCCAGGATAGACCCCAGTTGGATGATGACTTCAAAGGTTTTGGCTTTGTCGCCGGTAAAACCCAGCCACTCGCCAACGATAATCATATGCCCGGTGGAAGACACCGGCAGAAATTCGGTTAACCCTTCGAC